>NC_019748.1:1650000-1952500 GCF_000317575.1 Stanieria cyanosphaera PCC 7437
AGAAAAAGGAGATACGGTTATTCCTAATGATGGCAGTTTATATGATTCTTATCCTTTAGAAGGACAAGCAGGAGATTCTTTTATTATTAGTGTAGAAAGTGAAGAATTTGATACTTTCTTGGCAATTATGGATGCTGAAGGCAATATTTTAGAGCAAAATGATGATGTTAGCGATCGCAATAGTAATTCTCGTCTTAAAGTTACTTTGCCTGAAGCAGGAGTTTATAACATCATTGTCAATGCTTATGATAAGGGTGGACAAGGTAAATATGTTTTAACCGTCCGTCGTTAAACAGTTATCAGTAGAGACGTGTCTTGATGAGCGTTCCTTTGCGCCTGCAAGTGAGCCAGCGCGGTCTTGGGGTATCCCCAAGTGGAGCGACTGGCGTGGCGCAGGCTCTCACCGCAACCTGTTATATCAAGTTCGGTTGAATAATTATATTAAAGTTGAGGTCAGATATAGCAGTTCTCATACTGGTGAGGTAAATGTATCTATAAACTAAATCTTAAGAAGAACTTTATTGATTGGGATTGATAGGTTACGGCCGATTTTGATTGACAAAATAAGTTCGCTCAAGAAATTACCGCTTAACCCATTTTACAAGAGCGTTTAATATTTTATTAATAGATACTCTCTTAGTAATTAGTAATTAGTAATTAGTAATTACTAAATGCAACCAGGCTTTTTTATTTCAACCAATTATTCGTACTTGATATTACGTCTGTACAGTTACCTTCTGCCTTTTACCTCTTGTCTATCTCCACCATGTAATTTATTTTGCACGAGTACTTATTTCAAATTAAAGAATTAATATCTAACTCTTGGATCGAGAATCCCATATAAAATATCTGCAATTAAATTAAATAAAACTATTAAAATACCATAAATAAAAGTAATTGCCATCACTACAGGAGTATCGCTTCGATAAATTGATTCAATTAATAATGCGCCAATGCCAGGAATACGAAAAACTTGTTCTGTAACCAAAGCTCCTGTAAAAATAGCAGGAATATCTAAAGCAATTAAAGTTATTACAGGAATCATTGCATTAGGTAAAATATGATTTTTTAATACAGCAAAAGAAGATAAACCTTTCGCAATCGCAGTGCGGACATATTCTTGATTTAATTGTTCTAAAATTGAGGAACGAATAAACCTCATTAAAATGGCTGATTGATATAAAACTAACACAGTTATAGGCATAATTGATTGTTGAATTACTGCAATAAAACTTGACCAATCAGTTATTTTCAAAGTGCTATTATAAATAAAAGGAAACCACTTTAATTGAACACTAAAAATAATAATAAATAATATACCTGTAAAAAAAGGTGGTAAAGAAAAACCTAAAAAAGCAAAAGTCGTAATAATTTGATCGGTAAAAGAATAACGTTTTAAAGCAGAAATAATTCCTAAAGGAAACGCAATTATTAACCCAACCACATAAGCTGAACCAACTATCCAAAGAGTTGTTGGTAATCTTTGTAAAATTAAATTTAATACTGGACTGCGACTAGTAAAAGAATAACCTAAATCTCCTCTAATAAACGCCCACAACCATTTAAAATAACGAACCTGAATTGGTTGATCTAAACCAAGAGATTTACGAATATTTTCCCGAACTTCTGCTGTAATCGCTGGATTAGAAGCAAATTCCCCTAATGGATCTCCCGGTGCTAAGGCTAAAACCGTAAAAATTACTAAACTAATCGCCAGTAAAGTAGGAATGGAAATTAGCAAGCGTTTAATTAAATATTGCTGCATTAATGGGGTCAGAGATCAGGAGTTTAACAATCAACAAAAACTAATATCTTAGACTGTATCTCATTAATCAGATAAATACTATCTTACAATCTGAAGAGCGATCGCTTTACCAATTTCTAACGATGAAGTTGCAGCAGGAGAAGGTGCGTTACAAACGTGCATAGCATTAGGACGATTGATAATGAGAAAGTCATCTACTAGCTTACCGTTATTCTGTAGTGCTTGCGCTCTTACTCCTGCATGAGTAGGAATTACATCTTCTGCTTGAACTTCGGGAATCAACTGCTGTAAACTACGTACAAATAAAGCTTTACTCCATGAACGCATCATTTCTTCTAACCCAGGAGTAGCGTGTTGAACAGCTAGTTTCCAAAAACCAGGATAGGTCATAGTATCAAAGAAATCCCTGAAGTCAAAATCAGTTTTATGATAACCTTCCCGTTTAAAACTTAACACCGCATTAGGCCCAGCATGAACGCTACCATCGATCATGCGGGTAAAGTGAACTCCTAAAAAGGGAAAATTGGGATTAGGAACAGGATAAATGAGATTTTTAACTAAATAACGCTTTTCTGGGGTTAATTCGTAATATTCTCCACGAAAGGGAACGATTTTAGCCGATGGTTTAGCCTGGGCAAGTTCAGCCATGCGATCGCTAAATAAGCCAGCACAATTAATTAAAAAACGGGTGCTATATTCGCCTTGATTAGTTATTAAGCAATATCCTTCTGAAATTTCCTTAATCTCGACTACTTTCTGCTTAAAATACAACGCTGCTTCTTGTTGTTGGGCTATTTCAGCATATTTCTGACAAACTTGACGATAATTAACGATTCCTGTCGATCTAACTAAAATTCCAGCCAAACAACTGATATGAGGCTCAATTTCTTGAACTTGTTCCTTAGTTAATTTCGCTACCTCAATACCGTTTTCAACACCCCGTTGATAAAGATTGTTTAATAAAGGCAATTCTGCCTCAGTTGTAGCAACAATAACCTTACCGCAAACTTCGTAATCTATACCATGTTCTTGGCAAAATGCGACCATCGAGAGGTTGCCTTCTCGGCAAAACTTGGCTTTAAAACTGCCTGGTTTATAATAAATTCCAGAATGAATAACTCCGCTATTATTACCAGTTTGGTGGGCAGCCCAAGAATTTTCCTTTTCTAATAAAGCTATTTTGGCATCAGGAAATTGTTTTCCTAAAGCCATTGCCGTAGATAAACCAACAATACCACCGCCGATAATCGCAAAATCGTACATACAATTTAAAACGCAGAATTCAATTGATACCAAACAATTTAGAGGGGCAATTGGTGAATTGCCCCTACCGTACCCATTTATGTAAAAAAATTAAAGAGCAACGATTTCAGGATTAACACCCATTTTCTGAAGCATTTGCCCAATTTCATCGCAATAAATTGCATTCATTACAATCACCGTATCAGGCTGATACTCCTTCAAAAACTCAGGCGACATAATTTCCTTCCCAACTCCAGGAATAAATTTTCCGTGACGATGAGGATTGATATCAACCACATATTCAATCTTATCAATCGTATCGAGGGTAGTTAAAAAAGCCACACATTTAGAACCAGAACCCCAAACAACTACTTTTTTCTGTTCGGCTTGCATCTTTTCTAAATATTGCTTCCAATGCTCTAACTTCTGCTGAATATTCTCTGTAAAATATTTAACATCCGCTACGACATCTGCAACCGTTTCTTCTAAAGGATGAATTTTACTCGAAGGAGTATCTACGGGAATAGCTTCAATCAATAAATATTGTTCGCCATATTCAAGATACAAATCAGTTACTTCAAACCCACAACTGCGGAATAAACGAGCTAAAGTTCCAGGAGAGAAATAAGAACAATGCTCGTAATAAATATCTTCAAAAGCTAATTGTTGTAAAACTCTGGTATTATCAGGAATTTCCAAGAAAAACGCCACATTTTTTCGTTCTCCAATCGAATTTCTTACCGTCTGAATAAATTCTGCCGTCGGTTGAATGTGTTCCAAAGTATGACGGCAGCAAATAAAATCGCCCACGTATTTGGCATGACTTTCAGAATAATACTCTTGTATAAAAGTTACTCTTTCTGCTGCTTCACTTTGAACCCTACCAGGAACTACACTAGGATCGATGCCAATTCCCCGATTATTACCCAACTCACAAAGTAGTAGTAAAAAATCACCTTTACTACAACCAATTTCAACCAAATCTTTGTTGTGTAAATCGTATTTATCTATTAATTTTTTAGCTAGATCAACTGCAAACTTGTTAAAAGTAGGCGAAAAACTCTGTTGATCTTCATAATTAGGCGCATAAGCCGACCATTTGGGGTCAAACTCTACATTAGTAATAAAACCACACTTGTCACAAAAGCCTAGAACAACATCACCACAAGGAAAATCTAAAGCTTCTTCTTTACTTGACATCATCAAGCAACTATGAACTGGCACATTACGTACCTCATAAAAAATCTCTAATCCTTTATTTCCACAGTTAGGACAGATATGATCTGAAGCAGATGTCGATATTTTTGATTGAACTTGGTTAGAAAGCATCTTAATTTTTTCTTGTAAATTATTAATGAGTCAGCAGTAATTAAACAATTTTTGGTTCGGGAATCGGTACAATAAACTTACCTCCTGCAGCGCGATAAGCTTCTTGTTGCTGCATAATTTCTTGAGCAAAATTCCAAGCTAAAATCAATACATAATCGGGCTGGTCTTCTAATAATTTAGTTGGAGGAAAAATGGGAAAGTGATTAATTCCCATGTAACGACCATGCTTAAATTTATTTAAGTCAACTACATAATCTAAGATAGTTTTATTAATTCCTAAATAACTCAGCATTGTAGTTGCCTTAGCAGCAGCACCATAACCAACAATTCTTTTACCTTGTTGTTTTAAATCCCAGAGTAAATCTAATAATGATGATTTAAAATTAACAACTCGACTAGCAAACTGTTGATAATAATCCAACTGGTCTACTTTTTGATTTTTTTCTAGTTCTAATAAAGACTTTACTGAATCTTTAACTGCTTCAACTGGTTCAACAAATAATCTTAAAGAACCACCATGAATTGAAGTTCTTTGAATATCATTGAGATAAAGATTGTGTCTTCTAAATAATTTGTCTAATGCTGTCACTGAAAAATAGCAAAGATGCTGATGATAAATAGTATCAAACTCGCAATGCTCGACTAAATCAACCACATAAGGAGCTTCAATAACTGCTACTCCAGTATCTTTCAGTAAAATTTTGATTCCAGCCACAAAACCATTTAAATCTGGTACGTGTGCTAAAACATTATTAGCTAAAAATAAATCAGCTTGTTTGCCTTCTGTTTTTAATTGTTGTGCCAAATCTTTAGTAAAAAAAGTACAAAGAGTTGGTATGCCTGCTTGTTGAGCAGTAGTAGCAGGACCTGATGCAGGATCGATACCCAAAACAGGAACTCCTTCTGCAACAAAATTCTTTAGCATATAGCCATCATTACTAGCTGCTTCTATTACTAAGCTATTGCTGTTCAATTTTCTAGCGGTAATTAAATTTTTGGCACTATCTCCAAAATGCTTTAAAAGAGAAGGAGAAACTGAAGAAAAATAAGGATAATCTCGGCAAAATAAAATTTCTGGTGGAACTATTTCAGTAATTTGTACTAAGCCACAATCAGGACAAAAAGCTAAATCTAAAGGTGAAGTATATTCTGGTAAATTTAGCTGTTCTGTAGTTAACAAATTATCAGCTAGAGGAGTATAACCAAAAGAGATAATTGTTTTTAATTCAGAGTTGCCACAAGAAAGGCAAGTTGCTTTTTTTTCTAACATTATTTCAGCAGAATTTTGATAATTATTAATGCAGTTACAATAATGACATGGGCAACCTTAGAGATTGCCCTGAAAGATAATAATTACGGCTCGATTATTGAAATAAACTATATTTGCATAGCCAGAGTTGATTTTTTCCAACGCAAATTTTCATCCAATAAATCGTGACCCATTAAATATTTAATGTGAGCAATACGCTGGTATTTAGGACCTTCAAATTCTTCTAAGGTCAATCCTACTTTTTGATAAGTTTCATACAGTTCGATTGCTCCTTTACGAGCATTCCATTGTGGTTGAAAATCAGGCAGAGTTTGAGCAATTTTACTGCAATCGACTCGATAACAACGCTTGTCAGGTCCACCATCTGGTGCATATTCAATCTGACAATTAGGAACAATCTCTTTAACAATATTAGCTAAATCGCGAATTTGATAGTTGTCTTCGTTGCGTCCTACATTGAAAGCTTGATTATGAATTAAGTCTCTGGGAGCTTCTAGTACAGCTATAAATGCTCGCGAAATATCCTCAATATGTACGATTGGTCGCCAAGGAGTACCATCGCTTTTAATATAAACTTGTCCTGTGGTTAATGCCCAAGCAACTAAGTTGTTGAGAACTAAGTCAAAACGCAACCGAGGAGAAACTCCATAGGCAGTAGCATTGCGTAGGAAAGTAGGACTGAAATTATCATCCGCCAATTGACTAACATCTTGCTCTACTTTAACTTTAGAAACTCCATAGGGAGTTACAGGATTAAAAGCAGATTCTTCGGTTAGCCAATCTGTACCACCTGCACCATAGTTACTACAGGAGGAAGAAAAAATAAAGCGTGAAACACCAGCTTGTTTAGCTAATTGAGCTAATTTTACGGAGGCTAGATAATTGATTTCATGGGTAAGGTTAGGATTGAGATTTCCCAACGGATCATTAGAAAGTCCTGCTAAATGAAGTACTGTTTCAATCCCTGTCAAATCTTCTAACTCAACGTCACGAATATCTTTTTTAATCTCTGGAATTTCAACGATTCCTGTCCCAAAAGTACTACGTTCGTACAAATTGCTATCTAAACCAATAACCTCATATCCTTGGTTTAACAACATCGGGATTAGAATCGTTCCGATGTATCCTTTGTGACCCGTTACCATTACTTTCATTACTTTCCTCCCACGTTTTCCAAGGTGCTTGACCACTTGACCACAAACTTTCTAAGCGACGCTTATCTCTTAAGGTATCCATACATTGCCAGAAAGAATCATGCTTGTAAGCCATTAACTGACCTTCTCTAGCTAATCTTTCTAGAGGCTCTTTTTCCCATTGAGTGTCATCACCGTCGATATAATCAAATACTTCTGGTTCTAACACAAAAAAGGCACCATTGATCCAACCTTCGGCGGTTTGTGGTTTTTCTGAAAATTCAACAATTTGGTCTCCGTCCAATTCCAAGTGACCAAAGCGGGCAGGAGGACGAACTGCTGTTAGAGTTGCGAGTTTACCGTGAGCGCGATGGAAGGCTAATAATTCTTGTAAATTGATGTCAGATACTCCGTCTCCCCAAGTCAGCATGAATGTTTCGTTGCCTACATAGGGAGCTAATCTTTTAATTCTCCCTCCAGTATTGGTCATCAGTCCGGTATCGATTAGTTCGACTGTCCAATCGAGGGAATAGTTACTATGAGTTGTGACCTGACCGTTGCCTAATTTAACCGTCAGATTACTATTAAGGGCGCAGTAATCTACCATGTATTTTTTGATGACTGCGCCTTTGTATCCTAAAGCAATAATAAAATCTTTAAATCCATGATGATAGTAGTGCATCATGATATGCCATAAAATTGGTTGTCCACCAATTTCTACCATTGGTTTTGGTTTGTTTTCGGTTTCTTCGGAAAGTCTTGTTCCTAATCCACCTGCCAGAAGGGCTACTTTCATAAGTTTTCCTTGCGAAGATTTCCTTGTAGGAATTTACTGAGATAAGATATAAAGTGTTCTTAGTTGACTAGCAACTCGGTGTAGGAAAAAGCGCAAAACTTTGGAATACAACTCCAAAGACTGTCTTTATTGCCATAACGTTTTATATAGCGCAAGCCATAAAATAAATTTAGCTTACACCTAATTTGCAGATTTATGAGTCAACACAATCTTAAAGGTTTTATCCATTAATGATTGCACTCAAAAAGTGAATTAATAAATTAATTGTTGTTGTTTTTCTTTCATCGTTACTCAGTTTAACTCACTCGTTATAGAAACGCTATAGGTTAATTTTAAAAAATTTTGAATAATCTTAATTTAAATTTTTGATAAAGTAAATTAAATGACAAGAAAATTTCATAAATCTGTTAGATTATTAACATATTTTTTATAAATAAATTATGGGGTTAATATCAAGAGATTTTAATTTTAACAACGTTCACATTTGAATTATTTATTGTAGCTCTAGTTAAATTAATTTTTTTGAAAAAATAAAAATTTTACTTGAGTTTTTTAATGATTAAAAAGCTGATTAATTGCAATGGCTCTCGACATGACATCTAACTATAAATCTTGGTCTAAAGCCTTTTCTCAACCTGCTCAAGAATTTGCTCTGACTAATTTACCAATTCTTAGTGGTAATATTCCTGTGGGATTAAGAGGAACGCTTTATCGTAACGGTCCTGGACGTTTACAACGTAATCAACAGAGAGTAGGACATTGGTTTGATGGTGATGGAGCGATTTTAGCTGTTAATTTTACAGCAACAGGCGCAACAGGGGTTTATCGCTACGTTCAAACACAAGGATATCAAGAAGAAGAGGCAGCGAATACTTTTGTTTTTCCTAATTATGGGATGACTGCTAGGGGTGGATTTTGGAATAATTGGTTAAAACCTGTGAAAAATGCAGCTAATACTTCGGTTTTGGCTTTACCAGACCGACTTTTGGCTTTGTGGGAGGGCGGTTTACCTTACAATGTAGATTTGCAAACTTTAGCTACCAGAGGAATAGATAATTTAGCAAGCTTATCAAAAAACCAGGCTTTTTCGGCACATCCTAAAGTTGATAGGCAAACAGGAGAAATTTTTAATTTTGGAGTTTCTGTTGGTTCAAAAACAACTTTGAATCTTTATAGTTGTAGTGCTGAGGGGAAAGTAAAACAACAAAATTGTGTGGAATTAAAAGGTTTACCATTAATTCATGATTTTGTTTTGGCTGGAGAATATTTAGTCTTTTTTATTCCTCCCGTAAGAGTGAAGATTTTACCTGTTTTACTTGGTTTAAAATCTTTCAGTGAGGCGATGGTATGGCAACCAAAGTTAGGCACAGAAATTTTAATTTTTGATCGTCATAACCTTGATTTAGTTGCTAGGTTGGAAGGGGAAGCTTGGTATCAATGGCATTTTACCAATGGATTTGTTGATGACAATGGTTTAATAATAATTGAGTTGGTTCGTTATTCAGATTTTCAAACTAATCAATATTTAAAGGAAGTAGCTACTGGTAAAACTAATACAGCAGCGAAAGGAACGTTATGGGAAATAAAGATTGATCTTAAAACTAAACAAATTGTCGCTTCAACTCAATTATTAGATCGAGGTTGTGAATTTCCTGTTGTACCTCAACATTTAGTTGGAAAATCGTGGGATAAAACGTATTTATCTATTTATCAAGAGGGGACAGACTTAAGTCAAGAATTGTTAAATGCGATCGCGTGTTATGATCGAAAAACGGGTAGGTTATCGATAGCTGATTTAGGAACTAATTGCTATCCTTCTGAACCAATTTACGTTCCTCAACCAGATAATTTAAACCAAGGGTGGTTAATTACAGTAGTTTATGACGACAATGATCATCGTAGTGAAGTAAGAATTTACGAGAGCGATCGCTTGGAAAGTGAACCTGTTTGTCGTCTTGGTTTACCTAGTGTAGTTCCTCCTAGTTTTCACGGTACTTGGAAATCTGGGACTTTTTAAGATCATGAGGGTAATTAGCATAAATTTGTGAGGAAGATAATTGATCTTCTTTAGCTAGTTGAAAAACAACATAAGTTCCTTTCCCTTTAGCTTTAGCTTGATACATTGCTGTATCTGCATCTTGAAGAATATGTTCTGGTTGCCGATAATCAGGAGTACCAAAAGTTATCCCAATACTTATGCCAATTGTAATTTGATGAGAGTTTAATTGAATTGGTTCTATAAAGTGGGCTTGAATTCTTTGAGCTATTGCGATCGCTTCTTGAGGGTTTTCTAGTTCTTCTAAAAGAATAGCAAATTCATCACCACCAAAACGAGCTACAGTATCGCTAGCACGCACACAATGTTTTAAAATTTTACCTACTATTTTGAGTAATTGATCGCCGACTAGATGTCCTAAACTATCATTAACTGTTTTAAACCCATCTAAGTCAAGAAATAAAACAGCATACAAATAATTTGGATATCTGGCTGATAAATTAATTGCTCGTTGTAGTAATTCAAGTAGCCATTGTCGATTGGGTAAACCTGTTAATGGATCGTGAAAAGCATCATGTTTGAGTTGATTTTGAATTTTGAGTAATTTGGTTTGAGTTTGTTTGAGTTCTTGTAAATACAATTCTAGTTGATAGGTTTTTTCTTGTTCTTGAGCAACTAAAACTTCTAAACTTTGATACAGATTGGCATTTTCTATAGAGATAGCAGCCTGAGAACAAAGAATATTTAAAACTGTTTGATTTTCTTGAGTAAAAGCATGAGTAGTTAAATTATTTTCTAAATAAAGAATAGCAATAAGTCGATGATGATTTAAAATTGGCAAGCATAAAATTGATTTTGGTAGATAATTATTAAAATAAGGATCGTTGATTAATAAGTTTTCTGATTGACTATCATTAATTACTAAAGGTGTTAACGTATTTTGAACATAGTTAGTTATTCGGTGGGGAAATTGTTGAGTTGCTGAATTTGAATTAGCAGATAAGGTCTGAATCTCGATCTGATCATCAATAGCTTTGGCAGCGACAATTAATTGTGGAGCAGATGATTGTAATTTTAAGAAAAGATAACCTATTTGTGTTCCTGTATTTTCAAGAATTACTTTGAGCAAAGTTGATAATAAACGGTCTAATTTAATTTCTTTAGAGATAGCTTGATAAGCCTTAATAATGGTACTTAAATCAAGCTGTTTTAAACTTTGATGATATTGTTCTGGCACGGGTAAACTTGGTGTGTAATTAATAATAGGAGTAAGTAATTGAGGATAATTGTGAGTTAAATCTTCTAGCTTCGCTTTGGCACCCCAACGTGCATAACTGTAATAAGCATCAGTAAAATAAAGTTGAGCAATATTTTCTTTTCCCCAAGCTAAATAAAATTTAGCAGCTAATTCTTGAGCTAATGCTTGTTCGTTTAAATATTTTTGTTCTTGAGCTAGTTTTATTGCTCGATCATAATGTTCTATTGCTTGAGAATTATTACCAAAAATACGATTTTTTTCAGCTAAAACTAAATGTAATTTATGTAAAATATTTTCTGAAGAATAAGTAGACCATTTTCGCAATTTTTTGATGTTATGGTTGACTCGATTAATAATTTTTCTTTTTTCTAATTGAGCAACTTGATGATATTGAGCTAGTCGAGCTAAAGAATCATAAAAATAAAAAATAGGAACAGAAGGAGTCGCGATCGCGCTATCTAAATATTTTTCTGTCATCTTTGCATAATCAAAAGCTTCAACATAATTACCAAACAAATAAAACATCATTAATTTATGAAAATACAAATCAAATAATGCTGAACGATGTTGTTGTTCTAGTAATAAAGGTAAACTTTTTTGTTCGTTATATGCTTTGCCGATTAATAAACAAGGATGATTATTATATCCTAGCAAGTTTAAAATTACTTGATGATAAACTTGATGCAAACGCAAGACAGTTTCTTGTCCTAAATTTTTAATTGTATCTCCATAAATTGTCATTTTTTGTTCAAGTTCTGTTAATTCTTTTCCTAAAAAATAAGAATGATAACAGTGCATATAAACTGAATAAGCAGCAAATTCTAGATCTCCAGTTTCTAAACCTACTTGATATCCTGTCAGTAGCGGTTCTAATCCAGATTGAAGATGCTCTTTCCAGTGGCGAATAAAGTTATTAAAAAGCATCATTGTTCGTGCTTTTTGTTCTTTAGCATTTAATTTTTCGACTAAATCTAATGCTAGTTTGCCAAAGCGATAACCAGAATCAATATCATTTAAAACTCCACATAAAATAATACCGAAACCTGCATAACCAAAAGTAGAAATAGTTGCATTACCGTATTTAATAGATAAATTGACACCACTCAAAGTTATTAACGGAATGAGTTCAACTGCTGCACTATAAGCAGAAGAACCTACAATCATCATAATTCGTCCGGATGCCACAATTTTAGCGTTACTGAGGATGGGCAAATTAATTAAATCTTCAATTTTCTTACCAGCTAAATTAAATTTAGTTTTAATTAACGATGATAAAATTTGCAATTTATTAGGTTTGACAGGAAAATTTAAACCCAACCAATTTAAAACTTTTAACGCAGTTTGAACTGCTTCTGCTGGTTTACCTTGAGCAATTAAAGCTTGAATTTTTACTTCATAAACTTTAACTCGATCTAATAAGTTGTCTGTTTGTTTAAGGATAATATTAAACAAATCTTCCATTCGGTTAAATTTGCCACAAAGATAAGCAGATTCTGAAGTAGCAATAAATAAATTTAAAGTAAAATCATAAGATGTCTGCCAACAATCCGGACTTAAAAGTTTTATTCCTGTTGCAAAATAATTAAAAGCTGCTGGATAGGCGGGAGCTTGTTTAGCTATTTTACCAGCTCGATAATTTAGTTGTGCTAATTGTTCTTTTTCTAGTGGTTGATGAATTAATTCTTTACCTAAATTTAAATGATTAACAATAGTAAAAAGTTGTTCTTCTTGTGCTGCTAGTGGAGTACTCTTTAGTAATAAATTACCAATTTTTAAATGAGTCAAAGCTCGTTCGTTTTCAGGAATTAATAAATAAGCTGCTTGTTGAACTCGGTCGTGTAAAAATTGATAGGGAACTGCTAAATCAAACTGTATATCTTTATTAAAATTAAATGTATTATTTTGTGACTCTGGTTCAAGATAAAATTGATAAATTTCACTAACAGGTATAATTAATTCTGCTTGTAACGCTTCCCATAAATCTTGAGTAAGCTCTAAGCAAGAATGCTCACAAATAGTAGCGAGAGTAGCTAAATCAAATTTGCTTCCTAAACAAGCTGCTAGTTTCAAAGTTTTTTGAGTAGCAATTGATAGCTTTTTTAATCTATCAACCATAAATTCTACAACGTCATTACTAACAGCCAGGATTTTTATTTTAGCTAAATCACATTGCCAATAATACTCATTCAAATTAAAAGTTATTAAACCTGTCTGATAAAAAGATTGAAGTAATTGAATTGAAAAAAAGGGATTACCTTGAGTCTTTTGATAAATTAGTTCAGTTAAAGATAAAGCTGATTTTTTTTGACAAGATAAAGTATCAGCGACTAAAGAATTTAAAGCAGCTAAACTTAAAGGGGATAATTTAATTTCATTAACTTGAGTTAGATGGCATTTTTTAATTGCTTCTATCGATAACATTAAAGGATGAGCTAAATCAACTTCGTTATCCCGATAAGCACCAATAATTAATAACCCAGAATTAGTTGGCTTATTTACTAAGAATTCAATTAATTTTAAAGATGATAAATCCGCCCATTGCAAATCATCAATAAAAAGAACTAAAGGATAATTAGAAGTAGTAAAAACTTGAATAAATTTATAAAAAATAAGATTAAAACGTTTTTCTGCTGCATTCGGTTCTAATTCTACAACAGGTGGCTGTTTACCAATTATTTGTTCTAACTCAGGGATAATATTTAAGATAAGCTGTCCATTTTTACCCAAAGCTTCAGTAAGCTTGATTCGCCATTGCTGTAAATGAGTAAAATTTTCTGTTAATAATTGATTAACTAAATTACTAAAAGCTTGAACTATACCAAGAAAAGGAATACTGCGCTGAAATTGCTCAAATTTACCTTGAAGAAAATAACCGTTTCGATTTACAATTTGTTGACGAATTTCATGAATTAAAACAGTTTTACCTACTCCTGAATAACCCGACACTAAAATTATTTCCGCTTCGCCTTGAGTTATCCTTTCAAAAGCAGATAATAAAGTTTCTATTTCTGCTTCTCTACCGTAAACTTTTTCAGGGATAATAAAGCGATCGCATATATCTCTTGTTCCTAAAATAAAATTAGTAATCTTTTGGTTTGCTTGCCATTGTTGTTGACATAATTCCAAGTCGTAACGTAAACCAAATCCAGTTTGATATCGTTCTTCGGGATTTTTTGCTAATAATTTTAAAACTAAATCATTGAGCAATAATGGAACATTAGAATTAATTTGCTGTAGTGGCGGTGGAATTCTCGCCAGATGAAAGTGAATTAACTCAATTAAATCTTTACTGTGAAAAGGTAATTGTCCAGTCAATAACTGATAAAAAATAATTCCTACTGAATAAAAATCTGTGCGATAATCAAGACCTCGGTTCATTTTTCCTGTTTGTTCAGGAGAAATATAGGCTAAATTATCAGTATTTGTTGGAAAATATTGTTTAAATTGATGTTCTTTTGGTAATAAAGAAGCATTGCCAAAATCAATCAGTTTAACTTGTTGATTATGGGGATTAATTAGGATATGTTTAGGAATGATATTTTGATGAATAATGCGATCGCAATATAGTTGTTCAAGGATTTTTGCGATGCCAATAGCGATAACGAAAAAATCATCTAGGTTTTGGTTAGCTAAATTAGAACAATTCTTACTTTTTAAATAATCTAACAGAGGGATTCCCCCAAAATCCTCCATCACCAATGCAAAACTACGACCGTGATGTTCTAGGTTGTAAGTTTTGATCAAGCTATCTGAGTCTAAATTTTTCGTAATAATATATTGATTTCGTAACCTAATTAAATCGTTAATTTGAGGGTATTGATTTTTTAAAAGTTTGATTACTACTGGTTTTTGTTTGTCTAGATCTTGTCCTCGATAAACAATTGTTGTTAATCCTTCATAAATTTTGTCAAAAATTTGATAGCCTTTTAGGAAAGGGTTTAAACTGGTCATAATCGTCTGTCAAGACTACAACTTTAAGCTTATCTAAAACTCTTCCCAACTCAATCAAAATTAATACCAAGCTGATTTAAATTACATTAAGATTTCAAAATCTTTGTAAACCAATGTCTAAAGCGATCGCCTAAAGCAGTTAAAGAATATTCTGACTCTGCTTGTTGACGACAATTAAAACGATTAATTTGCGCTAAAGAATTAATTGCCTTAACCAAACCTGAAACGCTATCTGGTTCAACCAAAAAACCAGTCATACCATCTTGAATAATTTCTGTAGGACCTCCTCTAGCATAAGCAATTACAGGTACACCACAAGCTAAAGCTTCAATTGCCACATTACCAAAAGCTTCTACCCAACGGGGAGTCATTAGTAAAGCGCGACTTTTGCTCATTGCTTGCTGCAAATGTTGAGTAGATAAAAAACCACCATATTCAATCGGTGCATCCTGAAAATCTTGACAAATTCTATTCCAGTAATCTTGATCTTGTATTTTGCCGAAAATTTTCAGAGGAATTCCTGTAATTTTAGCTGCTGCTACAGCATCTTCTAAAGCTTTTTCTGGAGCAATTCTACCCAACCATACCAGACTATTTTCTGGTTGAGGACAAAATTGATATAAAGATAAATCAATACCGCTACCTAAAATTTCACATTGATCGGCAAAAGAAAAAGTATTCGCTTGCGACTTAGTATAAACACCAATCGTACCAGGATATTGTTGAGCTATTTGTGCCATAATGCGATCCAAAGCATCAGTCAAAGAACCCATACTGATAAAATGAGCGATAGGGCAATCAAACCAAGGCGTAAGATAAAAAGGTAACCAATCAAAAGCAAAATTAACAATCAAATCGTAATTACTTTGCACCTGACGCGCATAACCCCATATATTTGCCAAGACAGAATTATCTGGTAAGATAATCGGGACATCTCGACTTTGAGTTTGAACCGCAACTTGTAGATTACCTGGTATCTCAGTAACAGAAATTCCTTGCAACTTTGAACCAACAGGAGCAACTACTTCAATTCGATTGCCTCGTTGTTGTAATTCCTGGGCAACATTTTGGACAGTTAATTCTACACCTCCCCCTTGTCCAGTACCCAATGCCCCGACAGGGGTTGATAAAAATAATAACCTCAACATAAATCACTACATTCGATTGGTCGAATCTTTATTATCCTGCATTGCCGTCATTTCCCAAGGAACTTGAGGCATTTGATTCAACTGTTGCAATGCCCACTTAGCTGTTTCTTGAACTTGAGCATCAGAATCTTCCACCGCTTGAGATAAACGTTTAGTAACTTGAGACATCAGATCGTAGACTCTAGTTAAATCTCGAATCGCATTTTGTCTAACTTGAGAATTTTCATCTTCCAGAGATAACATCAAAGCTTGATTCATTGGTTTGAGAGTACGACTAGCAATTTGAGTCATCGCCTCCAAAATAAGACTTCTCTCTTGAGAATCAACATTAATCATTAACTCTACTAAAGGTTTCATAGCTCGAGAATCAGCCCTTTGAGCTAGTTCCCAGATTGTTTTACGGCGGATAGAGCGATCGCTTGTGTTTAAATCTTCAATTAATTCAGGAACAATATCTAATTTAGAAATACTACTACTGGGAGAAACCAACATCGCCGATGATGATTCAACTTGATTTAAATTGCCATTAGTAGAAGCTATGATCGGACTGGATTCAACCTTAGGATTAACTTGAGATTGAGCAGCAGGAATTTCAACAACTGTATTTTGAGGAGGTGTATTAGAAGTTAAATTCTCTTCAGTTGACTCTTGTGGAGGTGTAGTACCCTTTTTTAATAATAAAAATAATACTCCCGCACCAACCAGCGCCGTAATAATTAATCCTGCAATCATTAATAATAAATTACGACCATTAGTTGATGGTTTTTGAGTTGATTGAGCATTAGCAGCTAAATACTGCTTCATATTACCAATTGCTGTCAGCGCATAAACCGAATCTGGTTTAATTTGTTGTGCCTTTTCAAAATTAACCAAAGCAACTTGATAGTTTTGATTTCGGTCTGCTGTATAACCAGCTTGCATATAACGATCAAAAGCATAACTAGTAATATTAATAATAGCTCTCTCAGCGAAAGAATCTTGAGGACGGATAACTAAAGCTTTCTGAAAATGAACCAAAGCAGCTAAATAATCTCGATTTTTATCCGCTTCGTAACCTGCTGCCATGTATTCTTCGTACTGTAAATTTTGTGCTGTTACAGAAGCTTTTTTGTTATGAAGATCCGATTCTACTTGAGCTAACTTCAAAGAATAAGAATTTTCTTCAAAGACAGCAGCTAGACAGTAACCATTACCAGAAACTAAACCAAAGCAAGTAACACTAAGCGCAAACCAAAAAGAAAAGCGATTGTTTAGCATATCAGGTTTTTATCTCATCCTCATTTCTTGCTTACCTGTCTGTTTTAGCCAATTTGATCGCAATAGGCTAGTTTATTTTTCTGAATTAATTAGATCTTTAATGATACGCTTTGCTGAGGATGAAAAGTTTTGGTTTAAAGTATAGTTTTAATTATTCTTCTAAAATGATTTCTGGTTTAGATTGATTAAGATTGAGAGCTAATGGTGGTTGAACCAATTGAGAATCTATTTCAGTAGCTGAATCATTTTCAGTATTAATACAGTGATCAGATTTAAACAACCATTGCGCTAATTTTTCTCGTTGATTAATTAAATAAATACTAATTAAAGTTAAACAAACTCCTACAGTTTGTAGCGGACTAAGAACTTCTGAAAGTAAAAGATTACCAAACAATAAGGCAAACACTGGAGTCAAAAAAGTTAAAGCACTAAGACTAGTTAAATTTCCTAAAGATGCTAAATAAAAAAACAAACCATAAGCGATCGCACTACCAAAAATTGTTGCATAACCCAAACAAAGCCAGTTTTGCCAATCCAGATGAATCCATTGTTCTGATTCGTACCACCAAGAAAAACCAAATAAAGGAATTCCTGCTAAAATCATGTGCCAACCTGTAGCGACTACTGGATCGACATGACGACTGACAAAGGGGATTAGCACCGTTCCGACTGCCATTGATAAAGAAGCTAATAGCATCAGCCATTCGCCATTATCAAATAAAGTTTGCCAACTCCAATCAACAGCAACTAATTCGCCGTGAAATAAACTGTAAATCCAGTCATCAGGGATACCAATTGCACTAATGCCCAAGATGCCAATAGATAATCCTAACCAACCCCAAACATTAATAACCTCCCCAAACAGAAATTTGGATAACAAAGCTACTGCTAAAGGTTGAGAATCAATCATCACCGAACCCAAACCCGCCGATGTCCTGACTAACCCTTCCGCTAAAAAGCCCTGAAACATTACTCCATCTACTAAAGCAAATAGCGCAATCCACCACCATCCTCGGGCAGAAACTGTTAAACGACGATGAGTAATTGCTGCTGTTGCCAGAACTAATAACCCAGCAGGAAACAATCTCACTCCTGCCATAAATAACGGAGTTGTCTGCGGAATTACTCCTTTCATCGCTACCATTGCTGTCCCCCAGAGGAAAAAAGGAGCAATTAGGATTACAGTAGTCCAAGGAAAGGTAGTTTTTTTAAAGCTGAGTTCCATTGAGTTAATTAGGAGGGCTGATTAATTTACTTAATTTTAATCAAATTTATACTTTTGTTAAGCTAAATTAAACAGCAAAAATTAAATTTTGTTGCTTAATCCTAAATCAAGCTTGAAGAAAAGCCAATGGTTGCTGAACTGCATAACCCAATTGGTAGACTTTTCAGCAATGCCATTAGGCAAACTAAAATTAAAACTGTACCCTAGGTAACAATCCCCTTAAAAGTTGACAGTTCATGGTCTGGCCATTCAAAAAGAAAACAAAAAAACAAGTAGCTAAAATCGAAATTACAGGAGCGATCGCTGGAGACACTCGCAAACGAGTCCTCAAAGCTTTCAAAACTGTTGAAGAAAAAAAATTTCCTGCCCTACTGTTACGAATTGATTCCCCTGGCGGAACGGTAGGCGATTCTCAAGAAATTTATTCTGCACTACAACGCTTGCAAGAAGATAAAAATGTCAAGGTAGTTGCTAGTTTTGGTAATATCTCTGCCTCTGGTGGTGTTTATATTGGGGTTGGTGCAAAACACATTGTTGCTAACCCAGGCACAATTACTGGTAGTATTGGCGTAATTTTACGAGGTAACAATTTAGAACGACTTCTCGATAAGATTGGTGTTTCCTTTAAAGTAGTCAAATCAGGTCCTTATAAAGATATCCTCGCCTTTGACCGCCAATTAACCCCTGCCGAAGAACAAATCTTACAAGAATTAATTGATATCAGTTATCAACAATTTGTTAAGACAGTAGCAGAAGGACGAAATTTAGAAGTAGAAAAAGTAAAGACTTTTGCCGATGGAAGAGTATTCACAGGAGAACAGGCGTTAGCATTGGGTATGGTTGACCGCTTGGGGACAGAAGAAGATGCCCTGCGTTGGGCTGCCGAACTAGCAGGACTCGATCCGGATAAAACCGAATGCTACACCATCGAAGAACCAAAACCTTTAATCAATCGTTTTTTACCAGGTAGAGGTCAAACTAAATCTAGTATAGGAACTGCCATAGATTGGGTAGAATTTGAACTGGTTACTTCTGGTCAACCATTATGGTTATATCGACCATAAAACCAAGAACTCAATCAGATTAGCGGAGGAAAAAACTGTGGAATGGAAAGTGCAAGGCATTCGTGGGGCAACCACTGTTACAGAAAATAGTCTTGATGCGATCGCAGAAGCTGTAACAGAACTTTTAAATGAAATTGAAGCACATAATCAATTTAATCCTCAAGATGTCGTCTGCGTCTTTTTTACTGCCACTCGCGATTTAGATGCGATTTTCCCCGCAGCAGTAGCCAGAAATCGACCGGGATGGGACAATATCCCCCTTTTAGATTTGCAACAAATGCACGTCGCTGGCAGTTTGCCTTTCTGTATTCGAGTTTTAATTCAAGTAAATACTCCTCATCCGCAATCAGCAATGGTTCACTGCTATTTGAGAAATGCTCGAAATCTCCGCCCCGACTTAAGTATTTCTCAAATTAATAAATCCATTTCTTCTTCTATAGAATCTTATCGGTAACTAATCTTAAGATCAGAGTATTAATAATTCATGAATTATTTTGTATAACAGGTTAACAGACTTGATGTGAGGAAAATATTTAAGCTCAAGCAAACAATTAGGATTGGGATTTTTTTAAGCACAGTTTTATCTTTAACAATTGTGTTTCCAGTTAGAACATCGACGGAAACAGAAAAAATGAACCAAAGTTTAGTTCAAATCATTCCTAACCATAGTCAAGTAGAACAGATAGCTACAGGATTTCAATTCACAGAAGGTCCTTTATGGCATCCTGAGGGCTATCTTTTATTTAGTGATATTCCTGCTAACACAATCTATCAATGGCAACCCAATAGCAAAGCTAAAATCTTTCGTCGTCCTTCTGGTAAAGCTAATGGTAATACTTTTGATCTTAAAGGAAGATTAATTTCTGCTGAACATGAAAACCGCCGTGTCTCCAGAACAGAAACAGACGGAAAAATAGTTACTTTAGTAGATAACTATCAAGGCAAAAAGTTAAATAGTCCTAACGATCTAATAGTTAAATCCGACGGCAGTATTTACTTTACCGACCCACCCTATGGAATTCAACCAATACAAGAAGAATTAGGATTTTATGGAGTTTATCGCCTCTCTCCAGAGGGACAATTAACTTTACTGGTAGATGATTTTACTCGTCCTAATGGAATTGCTTTATCCCCCGATCAAACTAAATTGTATGTTAACGATTCAGAAGTAGGACATATTCGTGTTTTTGATTTACAATCAGACGGAAGTTTAACTAACGGCCGAGTTTTTGCTCAATTAAAAGACCCAAATCAAGAAGGCGTACCTGATGGTATGAAGGTTGATACCCAAGGTAATGTTTATAGTACAGGACCAGGCGGAGTGTGGATATTTTCTTCTGAAGGAGAATTATTAGAGGTGATTTCAGTACCAGAAGTAACCACCAATTTAGCCTGGGGCGGTCAAAATAATCAAACTCTTTATATTACTGCTAATACCAGTGTTTACCGAATTCGTTTACAAATACCAGGATTATTAAAGACAAAATAAAGCTGAATTTTATTCACTGTGATTACGAAAAATATACTTTTCTGCCTTTTTACTTTTGTAGAGAATATGTTACTTTGATCCTTCGCACTCACTCAGGACAATTCGCGCTTTTTACAAGATAAACGGGATGTTTGAAAGCCAACGAGCTTTAGCCGTTGGATGAAAAACGACTCGGCTCTTTTAAGAGCCTTGAAATTATGCTCTTATTGTTTACGTAGTTGGTCGATTACGTAAGATGTTTGTTCTAGAATACAAGCTTAGAGGTAAAGAATCTCAATATCGAGCTATAGACGAAGCCATTCGTACAGTTCAATTCGTGCGGAATAAGTGTCTTCGTTATTGGGAAGACAACAAGGGCATAGGGCAAAAGGATATTTATCGGTACACAACAGTACTCAGGAATGAATTTGATTTTGTCAAAGACCTTAACTCTACTGCTTGTCAACAAGCTTGCGAACGTACTTGGACTTCTATTCTTAAGTTTTATACTAACTGCAAGAACAATATTTCTGGCAAGAAAGGCTATCCCAAATATTCAAAACGTACTCGTTCAGTTGAATTTAAAAAGTCAGGGTGGAAACTAAATCGAGATGCCAAAAGAATTGCTTTCACTGATGGTAAAAACATTGGTGAATTTAAGCTTGTTGGTAGTCGAGATTTGCTTTATTTCCAAGATTGGCAAATTCAAAGAGTACGAATAGTTAGAAGAGCAGATGGCTATTTCGTTCAGTTAATGCTTAGGCTCGACCCTAGGGATATTACGCCACAGCTAGAACCCACTAAAAAATGTGTAGCAATAGATGTTGGCTTGAAATATTTCTATTGTGATAGTAACAATGAGACAGTTCAATGTCCTAAATACTATAGAAAAGCCGAAAAACGATTAAACAAACTGAACAAAAGAAAGAGCAGAAAGTTTAAAAAGAACCAAAAACAGTCCAATAACTATATTAAAGCTAGGAAAAAATACGCCAAGGCTCATTTAAAAATAAGTAGACAGCGAGAAGAGTTTGCGCGCATGAAAGCACTCCGTTTAATACAGTCAAACGACTTAATTGCCTATGAAGATTTAAAGGTTAAAAATCTTGTGCGGAATAAAAAACTAGCGTCTAGTATCAATGATGCTGCATGGTCACAACTAAGAAAGTGGATTGAGTACTTTGGATTGAAGTATGGCAGGTTAACTATTGCCGTACCTCCGCAGTACACCACATCTGACTGTCCTGGGTGCGGTAAAAGAGTTAAAAAATCTCTTTCAACTCGTACTCATGTATGTGATTGCGGTATACCCGTACTAGACCGTGATTATGCAGCTTCGTTGAACATATTAAAGAAAGCTACGATAGGGCATATCGGAAGTTGGTCTAATGAGATATTAGACCTAAACGCTTGGGGAGATTCGACCTCTATGTTGGTTGGTAGTAATACCTGCCAAGGTAAGTTGAGTCAGTGAACCAAGAATCCCACGAATTTTATTCGTGCGGAGTGTCAATTTCCTCACTTTCACCTCTACGGAAAAACTGCTTCAGAATTTCCCCTGGTTTACGATCCCAAGTGTCAATATGTTCGTAGATCAATCCTTCCTCGGTTAGCTTATAAGTGGAATAACCATTGAAGAAGATACTAGCTTGCCAAGGTACACGCAAAGTACCACGCACAGTCCAATTGGCTAAAATTGTATCTACAGCAGTTTGTTTAATATCGTGTAAATCAAAGTAGAGTGAAGTGAAAAAGAGCTTGCCGTGAAATCTTAATGTCCAAAAGATAATTCGATAGTTGAGCTTGCCTTTAAAAGTATTAACTGGGTCTTGAAAATAGATATCTTGAGTATAAATATCGTAGGATAAATCAGTCTCAAATAGAGTTGGTAGTTCGGTTTGAAGAGTCTTAATTACATTCTCTATTTGTTTAGTATAGGCTAGCTCGTTCAACTTCCCCTCCTGGTTCAATATTTTTATCACTATTCTCTTATTTTGCTAGCTTATCTAGTTCTGCTAGGATAGTGTCTAACTCGGCGTTGCTATCTACAAAAGAAAACAGATGTCGAAAAGTGATACGACCTTCGCTATTAATCACAAATTGAGCAGGTAAAGGTGCGCCAAGAGCTTGTCCTACTCCATAACGACGAAATGTATGGCAATCTGGATCGAACAAGAAAGGATAAGGTAAGCTGAGTTGTTCAACAACCTGCTGACTTTGTACTAAGTCTGTACTAGAAATCATTAGTAATTCTGCTCCTTTGTCCCTAATCTTTTGATAGCCTGTTTTTAAATCTTGGATGTGGGGATAGCAAAAAGGGCAAAATAGTTTTTCTGTGAAAATACGAGTAAATGCTAATACTACAGGTTGTTTACTTTGATAATCTGAAAGCTTAACATTATCCTCACTTCCGATCCTTGGCAAACTAAAATCTGGCGCAGTTGAACCAACTGCTGGTACTTGCAAAGGAGGTAAAGGAATAAAATTAGCAGCGAAACGGCGGTTGAATAGTCCTGTATTTTCAGTCACTATCAAAAAAGTTAATTACTTCCTACTGTTCATCTTACTTATAGCAGTTCTTACTTCTATAAGATACATCCGTTCAATCCAGGTTTTTGTTGAGACCTACGGTAGTGCGCTTCGCTTATGTTGATGATTCATCCCTCATAATTAGTAATTGGTCACTGATAATGATGTACCTTACCAATATTAGAAACGCCTTATTTTTAGAACTATTAAGGCGGTCGTCTTCGGCGCCAGCAAAGCTGTCCGCATTTTGTCTTGCTGAAGGCGAAACCGCACTTAAAAAAATCTTAGTTACCCAATCTGTTAATAAGCAAAGCTAGCGAATAAGGTTTTTCCGCTACTGACATCAAAAATAAATAAACGTTTCAAATCCAATTGTACAGTAACGCGATCGCCTTGTTTTCCTTGCCAATCAGCAGCAACTAAAAAATCAAGGTTGATATTCGTGTCAAGTAATTTACTTTTAACTAAAATTTCTCTGCCCAAAGGTTCAACTATGTTAATTTCTACCGTTATAGTATAGTAACCCTTCTGATTTAATTCTGATGTTGCTAGTTGAATATCTTCTGGGCGAATACCTAGATCGAAATTTTGCCCTTGAATTGGATGTAATCGCTGTTCAATCTCTGAGTTGATTGGTAAAAACTGATTATTAATGACAAAACTGCCGTTGAGATAAGTTACAGGTAAAATATTCATCGGTGGATTACCTAAAAATGTTGCTACCATACGATTAGCTGGTTGAGCATAAATGGTTTGAGGATTACCAATTTGCTGTATGTTGCCGTCTTTTAACACTACAATACGGTCTGCTAAAGTCATTGCTTCAGTTTGGTCGTGGGTAACATAAATAGTTGTGATTCCTACTTGATGATGAAGTTGTTTTAATTCCGTTCTAGTATCATCTCGCAATTGAGCATCTAAATTAGATAAAGGTTCATCAAGTAAAAATACTTGTGGAACTCTAGCGATCGCTCTGCCCAAAGCTACTCGTTGTTGTTGTCCACCGGAAAGTTGTTTGGGTTTACGTTTTAGAAGATGTTCGATATTAAGCGATCGCGCTACGGTTTGGACTTTCTGATTAATTTCTGCTTTTGCTTCGCGACGCATCCGCAAACCAAAAGCTAAATTTTCTGCTACCGTCAGATGGGGATATAAAGCATAGTTTTGAAAAACCATTGCCACATCTCGTTGACGAGCAGGAATGTGGTTAACTAAAGTATTGCCAATATAAATCTCACCTTCTGTTATTGATTCTAACCCAGCAATTGCTCTTAAAATTGTTGATTTTCCACATCCTGAAGGTCCAACTAAGACCCAAAATTCTCCATTAGGAATTTCTAAAGTAATATTTTCTATCGCTGTGACATTGCCAAATTTACGAGCGATATTTTGTAGTTTAACTTTTGCCATAGATAGCTATCTTGCAGATGATCTCAAGTTTTAAAACTATTCCACATAATTTCATCTTTGAGAAAAATATCTCAAATTAGAACCACAATTTTGTTTTGGAATATCAATTTTATTTTAATTATGCGATCGCCAAAGAAATAGATTTTATTTGATTCACTCTATGGCGGATTGAGTTGGGTTGCTAAAACAGAATCGAGCCACTGTTGCCAATTATATCTCTATTTACAGAATTTATCCTGGTTGTTGTTACTACTGAGGCGTCAATTTTCGAGTCATTACTTCTGTAAATCGAATGATTCTCTTCTTTTAGTTAAATTTACTTTTGCCTATCTTTTGAGAGATGAACAAAAATAAGATTTGCGTTCCAATAAATTAAAGATTAGTTAAATTGATCAAGTTGAAAATTCAATAATTAATTTCGCTAACTCAGCCCAATTTAAAATAAATAATTGCTCTTTAAATCAAAAAATAATTAAAACGTATTTAATGCTCAAAATCAGGAGTAAAAAGCAATGACTAAATCTCAATCTTCACAATCAGTGAAATATACATGGGGAAAATTTGATAATCAAACCGCAGCAAGAACGACAAAAACTAAAATTGAACAAGCGGGAATTGCCCCAGAACAAGTTACTTTAGAAACTGAAAATTTTCAGCTTCCTTTGCAATTGCAAAATACTCAGATAGCTAAAAGTGTCAAAGGTGGTGCGATCGCAGGAACAGTTTTAGGTGCTGTAATTGGTTTATATATTAGTTTAGTTGTGACTGATTTTCCTAGACTTGGTTTTGCTGTTTTTAATGATTTTAATTCGGTCTACTTTTTTGCTCCTTTGCTTGGTAGTGGAGTTGGAGCATTAACAATTGGTTTAATTGCTGCTTTAAGTGGTGGCAATGTACCCAAACCCGATGTAGATCTTACAACAAGTAATCAATCAGTTGTATATTTGGTAGCAGTAAAAGGAACAGCAGCCGAAATAAACCAAGCTCAAGAAATTATTCGCCAACAAGGAGGGACAGTTGAAGAAGAAGACAGAAATTCTACTGCAAAATAATAAAAGTATCAGAAAATTGATTAATTGTTAACGGTATTGATTTAAAATTTTCTTGGCTATTAACCCTTAGGCTAATGTGCATTGTCCCAACTGGATATTTTACTTTTCCTTCCACCTCCTGCCTTTTCTCAACCAGTAAATTCAATCCGTGACAGCTTAACTATCAACAATTAACAAAAATTATCGAACAGTGAATTTTCCCCATCAATCAACTTAAATTAATATTTTTCTTTAGCGAGGACAAATACATTTCCTTCATTTCCTCTGCCAATTCGCATATCTTCATCCAAATAAGTAATATCAAGCCAACCGTTTTGCTCGCGATTTTCAATCCCAAAATCTAGGGCAGGAAACTTTTTACCTGATTCTAATTGCTGAATAAATTGACTAGGAGAATTGTAGGCAAAGAAACGCTGTAAACCGATAACTGAACGTTCAAAAATAACATTCACACGGCGTTCGGAAACAGGTTCAAACCTAGCTGCGACACTAACAATACCTTCTAAAAATGGCAAGCCAATAATTTCAGCAATATTGTAAACTTTGGCTTCAGCAGTGCGGATACATTGATAAATTTGTCCTAATTTGAATAAAGGGAAACGGTCTAAACCCAGTATTCCTTTACTGGTTGTATATAATAAACGCCAGTTCCCTTCCAATAAATCTTTAGCTTCCACAGGTTTAGGGGTTGGGTTACAGTCTTCTAACTGCTGAATGGCTGAGAGAACTCTGACATTATCAATTTCAGTTGCTAACAAACCACGATTTTTTCCTGCGATCGCTTCTAGTAATTGTGCTTTTTTGCTCATGACTCCTAATTTTAGCTTTAGCAATCTCTCATTTCTTGATTACTTTAAACATTGTATAAATTCTTCAGAGTCTCTTCGCCAAAACCTGGGAGAAAATTTTAATTAATTTTCAATTAGAGGTAAAAATTACTTAGTTTTTTTTAGATAAATAATTAGATACCCAACTAACCGAACCCGAACCTCCAAAGGCATTTTTTGAGACAGGATTCATTGCTTGTATTTTTTGCTCATCAGAAGATTCACTAGGAGATTTTTCTCCAATTGCCTTCGTTATTTCGATGCCATTTTCTTCTAAAACTACTCTAGGAGTAGAAAGATTATCTAATAAGATGCGTTTGACTAAAATTTTCCCATTAGATAAATATTGACCAACATTAACATAACGACTGTTGGCTTCTTCGGGTGCTTGGACGATTAGTTTGGTAGTACCACCTAGTTCAACTAAACCGCTCACAATTACATTTTGGGCTAAACTTTCTACTGGTTGATTTTCTAAAGAATCAATTGTGGGAGTTGATTCAATATTGCTAGGATTAGGTTTAAGAGTTTTTGAGTCTGGTAATAAAGTTTTACTGCCTTCAGTTTCTTTAAGCTTTATTTCTGGTTTGATTGCAATTAGGGCAAAAGGATCTTGTCTACCTCTAATACTGCCACTAACACGTACATCAGGATTGGTAGCAGGAATTAAACCATTAATGCCAACTTTATCAGAATCGTCTGAATTAGCTGATTCGGTTGCGGTTGATTCATTATTATTAGCTGTTTCTGATTGGGAATTATTAGCTGAAGAATTAGATGGGTTATTTGATGCGTTATCTTCTCCACTTTTTGAACCAAACAAAGAACAACTTTCTAGAGAAACAGCTAAAATTCCTAATAATACAAATAGGGAAATTTTATTCATTTTCACTCCTCAAAAACTTGAGTAACTTTTGGTGATTAGTCGTGGGTTGTTTTTTTCAATGACTAATAATCAATTTTTTATTTTGGTCGACTCTAAGATAACAGTTGAATTGAACAATCATCCAGATGTGTTTTTTTCCTTCAATGCCAACTCCTGATTTTAATAATTCTCTGATGAATAATTCTTCAAGCTTTCAACTTACTGTTACCCAAAAAACACAATTAATTGCTTTAGCTAAAGATACAATGCTTAAAGCTTATGCACCTTATTCTCAATTTCGCGTTGGAGCAGCTATATTAACCGAGCAAGGTAATATTTTTACTGGTTGTAATGTTGAAAATGTTTCCTACGGATTAACTATTTGCGCGGAAAGAAATGCGATCGCAGGTGCGGTTGCTAGTGAAGGAGGCAATGAATTTAAACTTAAGGCGATCGCAATTGTTAATGATCGAGGGATTCCTTGTTCTCCTTGTGGTGCTTGTCGTCAGGTTATTTTAGAGTTTGGTAAAGATGCGGTAGTAATTTTTCAGGGAGAAAATTCTTACCAAAGTACAACAGCTACTCAACTTTTACCGACAGGATTTTCTTTTTGAAACGATCATTACGGTTTCTAAATCTATCTGAAAGCTATATCCTATATAGATTGAGTTAAATTAACAGCAAGTCAATTTTAGTCTCCAATGAAACCATATCTCGCTGCTGCTATTCAAATGACTAGTAAACCCGATCTAGAAAAAAATCTAATCGAGGCTGAAGAACTAATTGAACTAGCTGTGCGTAAAGGCGCAGAATTAGTAGGATTACCAGAAAATTTTGCTTTTTTAGGTCAAGAAGCTGATAAACTAGCTCAAGCAACTGTCATAGCTCAAAGAACTGAGAAATTCCTCAAAACTATGGCACAAAGGTTTCAAATTACCATTTTAGGTGGTGGGTTTCCTGTTCCAGTAGTAGAAGATGCTTCTAAAGCTTATAATACTGCTCTGTTAGTTAACCCTAGTGGACAAGAACAAGTCCGCTATCAAAAAATCCATCTGTTTGATGTTGATGTACCTGATGGTAATACCTATCGTGAGTCTAGTACGGTAATGGCAGGTGTTAATTTGCCTTCTATTTATCATTCTGAAGATTTGGGAAACATTGGTATATCTATTTGTTATGATGTCCGTTTTCCTGAACTATATCGCCATTTATCGAATAAAGGGGCAGATATTTTATTTATTCCCGCAGCTTTTACTGCTTTTACTGGCAAAGATCACTGGCAGGTATTGTTACAAGCTAGAGCGATCGAAAATACTTGTTATGTGATTGCACCTGCTCAAACTGGTAACCATTATGAGCGACGTTATACTCATGGTCATGCTATGATTATCGATCCATGGGGTGTTATTTTAGCTGATGCAGGTCATCAACCAGGAGTAGCGATCGCAGAAATAAATCCTGAAAGATTACAACAGGTACGCCAGCAAATGCCTTCTTTACAACATCGAGTATTTGTTTAATCAAAAGTTGAGGATGTAGGTAGTAGAAAATGATAATGAGTTGTCAATAGTTTCAATTTTGGGAGCTAAATACTTAACTATAAATGTTATTTTTATTACCTACTAACTCAATTATTATTTATATTTTTTTTGTTTTTTATTACTTTTGATGTCTTACTTTCGTGAGATGTTGTGATGGCATGAAACAATCAATAATAAATAGAAGTTAAGAATTAGAGTATAAGCCCATGCTAACTCAACCAATAGTTTCTTTAAGACAAAAAATAGAACAACTTGCCGATAAAGCATTCCATCAGCATCTGATCTCAGGCTATGGGGATGGAGAAAATATTAATGAGTATCAACTTGTTATTCATGGCAAACCTAGACACTATTCTTTAGAATATACCTATTCATTTCTAAAATATCTTTTAGAAGAGCAAAATAATTAATTGGTTTTGTGTTTGGTTAATCTTGATTAGTAAGCAATTGTTATGAGCAAAATTATCAACCACAATTGTTCGCAAAACATCGATAATAAACTAATGGTAATTTTACGCTGATTTCAATATATGCTTTCTCAATGGGATTGTTTGTTAAAAAATCTAGGGGAATGGCAAGGTTCATTTACTCGTCTGTCACCGCAGGGAGAAGAAACAGAAGACACGCCGACAATAGTTACTTTGGAAGGAAAAAATAATAATAAAACGGTTCATCAAGTTGTCCGTTATCTTCCTGCTAACGAACCGCCCCGCGATCTAGTTTTAGAATATAGTAGTCTTAATACTACTATTTTGTTTTTTGAAAATGGGGCTTTTTCCCAAGGGTCAATGCAGTGGGCCCCCTATAGTAATTTTGGTGGTGAATTTGGTCTAATTGAAAGCGATCGCCGTTTGCGAATGGTTCAGCTTTATAATACATCTAGTCAATTGGACCGCGTGGTTTTAATTAGAGAAAAACTACCTAACAGCAATACTCCCGAAAGACCACCCTTAACAATCGAACAGTTGTTAGGACAATGGCAAGGAGAAGCGGTGACAATGTATCGCGATCTCAGAAATCCTGATACTTTTACTACTCATTTAAAAATAGAACAACAGGATAGTAGTCACATTAGCCAACAATTATCTTTTAATAATCAAACAGTTACTTCTCAAGCAAGAATTGAAAATTCTCGACTTCTATTTGAATCAGGTAGTTTACCTATTCAAATTTTGATGTTATCTGATGGTGCATCTTGTAACTGTCCGTTGGAAATTAAATCAGGTCATAATTTTGTTTTAGAGATGGGATGGTTATTAGAACCGAATCTACGCCAAAGAATTATTCGCAGCTATAACGACAAAGGCAATTGGGTTAATTGTACTTTAGTTACAGAAAAAAAAATTTGATAGTTCAAAAGAATTAAAAGCAACAATTAACAGGTTGTTTGAAAAGTATAGAATGTCATTCTGAGGTGAAGTAGCATTTTAGGATTTTGATAGTAAATTAAGATTTTTAAATCTACTTTGTTTCTTTAAAAATGATATTTTATGCCTTTGTTCAACTTTTCAGATGTCTTCTAAGCTCGACTTTATCCATTGTGAGAGAAAAGTGAGGTCGAACAACGATACAGTATTTTTGAGTGTATCGTTAGGCTCGAAGCATGAGTTTTAATTTACCCGTTGAAATTATTAGTATTCTTTTACCTTTTGCTGGTCTGTTTTCTAAAAAGGTTTGGAACTACGTTCAAATCATGTTAATTGGTGCGATTTTAGCCACAGGAAAAAGAACTGTAACTTCAATATTAGAAGTGATGGGATTGTCTGCTGAGTCTAACTTCCAGAATTATCATCGGGTATTAAATCGTGCAGTTTGGTCAAACCTTCAAGCAAGCAAAATACTACTAACAACCTTAGTCATGACATTTATTCCTTGTGGCATAGTTGTCTGTGGAATAGACGATACGATAGAACGTCGAAAAGGCAAGAAAATAAAAGCTAAAGGTATTTATCGCGACCCAGTCAGGTCAAGTCATAGTCACTTTGTTAAGGTTAGTGGTTTACGTTGGTTGTCAATGATGTTGCTTGTGGAAATCCCTTGGGCAAAAAAGGTTTGGGGATTACCGTTTTTTACAACACTAGCTCCGTCTGAGCGTTATCATCAGCAATTACAACATCGACACAAAAAACTAACTGATTGGGCAAGACAGATGATTTTTCAAGTTAGACGATGGCTTTGGAATCGAGAACTGGTAGTAGTGGCAGATAGTAGTTTTACCTGTCTAGAATTACTTTCCTCAGTGAGCCAAACTACTTCTACTTCAATGATTACCCGTTTACGCTTGGATGCTGCTCTTTATGAACCTGCTCCATCAAGACCTACAGGTACTATGGGTCGTCCTCGTCTTAAAGGAACAAGATTGCCTAACTTGGAACAAATTCTCATTGATGCTGATACACAATGGTCAAAAATTACACTATCTAATTGGTATGGAGAAGCAAATCGCCCAGTTGAAATGTCAACTGGGGTAGCTGTCTGGTATCATACTGGACTACCTGTTGTGCCAATTCGCTGGGTTTTAGTCCGCGACCCTTTAGATAAATTTAGACCACAAGCTCTGTTGTGTACCAATCAAAGATATCAATCTCAACAGATTCTTGAATGGTTTTCGCGTCGTTGGCAAATAGAAGTAACTTTTGAAGAAGCTAGAAGACACTTGGGTATGGAAACTCAACGTCAGTGGTCAGATTTAGCAATTGCACGCACCACCCCTCTTATTTTAGGACTTTTTTCTCTAGTTACTCTTTTGGCTCATCGTTTACAAGCCAATTTTACTTGGACTACTAGACAAAAAAGTTGGTATGTTAAATCTCTACCTACTTTTTCTGATGCCTTAGCTTTAGTACGCCGATTTCTGTGGGCTAGCACTTTTTCGATATCATCTAAACCTACTGACATCATAAAAGTCCCTCGTTCTTTATTCAATCGTTTGAGAGATCTGGCTATTTATGCTGCTTGATTGGATAAAGTCGAGCTAAGTATTTGAGCAAATCAATTAGTATAGAGCGCGTTATAATAAGGCTATTGCGCATTTTATTTTATTTACGCATTTTAATCGCTCAAATGCTTGCAGTAAAGCTTTTATACAAAAAGATTGAAGCATCAACAGCTTAATCAATAGGCTGCATTGAGTTTAATTGTACATTGAAATCATTAAAATAAACTAATCAATCATGAAATCATTTGTACAGGGACTATTCAATCGATTAGGATTGAAAGTAATCAAGTATACTCCCTCACCTTATGAACATTTAGAAAAACAGCCTAGATACCAGAAAAACAAAGTAAAATTACTTGGGCATGATTTTAAGATTGCCGATTCATTTTCTTTTTTTCATAGTTATCGAGAAATATTCATCGATCAAATATACAAATTTGACTCTCAATCAGAAGCACCAGTAATAGTTGATTGTGGCGCAAATTGTGGAACAAGCGTTTTATATTTCAAAGCAATCTATCCCAAAGCCAATATTATTGCAATAGAAGCTGACCCTAATATCTTTAATATTTTAGAGTCGAATGTTAGCTCCGCTAACTGTGAAGATGTTACTTTATTGAATAAAGCTGTTTCCAAGGAAACTGGAACAATTGATTTTTTTAGTGAAGGTGCTGATGGAGGTAGAATACATCCTCTAGAAGACTCTCAAGCAAAGTTTGAAGTGGAATGTATCAAACTTGATAAGTTGCTCGAAAAGCCTGTGGATTTTCTTAAAATTGATATAGAAGGTGCTGAAACAGAAGTTATTTGTGATGCCAATAAACTGGATAATGTTGCACAACTTTTTATTGAATATCATTCTTTTAAAGATACAGAACAAACACTAGGAAAGATTTTAGAGAAGTTATCTGATTCTGGTTTTAGATATTACATCCATACACAATTTTGCCCTCAAAACCCTTTATTAGAAGAAAGTTTACAGCTTGGTATGGATTTGCAGTTAAATATTTACGCTAATAAAATAGCTTAAATTCATTAGTTATCGAAAATTTAGCTTGAAATTCCGTCCTAAAAGGACGGATTTATTTTTCTTATTCGATTAATCTTCTGAACGCATAAATTGAATAGTTGGTATTAAGGGATCTTCAACTAAAGCTATTCCTTGATAACCCCATCTTTGAAGTAGTCCTTTTAATTGATTGGCAGATGCAGATTCTACCATCAAGCGATCGCGTAAATTTTGACCATGAGTATTAAGATAACTCAGAGCATCATAATCTTCTTTGAATAACAATATATAAGTAGCTTCTGGTCGATCTTCATCTTCCTGTAAGCGAGCTACTAAATATTTACCCTTTTTTTTCGATATAACAACAAAGCCAGATTGCATAAGCTTTTACCTATTTAATATTCTAATTGTTTCTCGCTAGTTTCTCATTTTTCCTTTTAAACAACGATTTTATAGGCGTTTTAAGCAGTCATTCTGGTACTACAGGCAACAAAGGGAATAAAGTCACTTGTATTATACCGCTAAAGAGGCTAAACACTATATCTAACAAGGTTCTCATTCATTTCTCACATAAAGTTTGGTTGTTTGAATAGAGCAGTAAGTAAAACTTATAGTGGTAAATTTTACCATAACTAGCTCATACAGCATAAAACTGTTCCTTCATAAGGGATAGATACATGAACATCATTTTTCTTTAAACTTATCAATCTGGTTTTTCAGACATCCTACTTACCTTATTTGACATAATGACCAGTCTATGTTCTAGATTATGGTCATTTTTACTATATAAAGTTAGCTATAAGAAGTTGTATCGATTCTGTAAAGCTTGCTGTATTGAACCTAGAATGCGATTCTAGGTGGGTTAAATCCTTCAGGTATATGATACCGATACCTCCATCGGATTTGACAAAATTGCCTGATGGTTGTATAATCACCCAGCTTTACAGATTAGACATGAATTTAAAGAGTTAGTGAAGAGATAAATTTACTAGCTTTTTTGGCTTACTCGTGAGGACATACCCTAAAATATTGCAATATTTTTATATACGCTTACTCTTGCCCTCTTAAGAACTTTCGTTTAGCAACAGAAATAGCTAAATCATGAGCTTCTGTTAGGTCGTCTACAAATAACTCAATCACTTGCTTCTCACAAAATGCGATCGCGACGCGAGGAGCGAACCCCTCGCTTTTAGTCCACTAGCTTCGGGGATACGATTACGAGCGATACTTTTGTCCCCATCAATCAAGTCCCATTGTTCGTTCATTTGTTTAGCCGTCATACCGAACAAACCCTTATAGACATAGTTAGTCCAGTTAGCGTACTCGTGCCATTTGTAACAACCCTGTTGGGTCAAGAAGTTGGTGTATTGATTCCTGACAGGAATACCTCCTAATCTTGAGTTGAGCCAAGTGGAAAGGTTAATGCTATCCGCTTGAGTGTATTGCCCTTTTAATGCTGCGTAAGCTTCAGCATATAGTCCCTTGGCTGCGAACCACTTCAGGAAGTCTATTACTTTTCTTCTGGCTGGTTTTCTGAGTTGTCCTGGATCGAGACTTACATCACCAGCTAAATCTACCCAATCTGATGCTTCGATAACTATGTACTGATTATTGTCATTTCCTAAAATTCCGACCGCTCTCAAACACTGATTCTTTCATTAACCAACTAGACAACACTTGTTGAGGTAGTTCTTCTCAGACCTCTAGTTGCTAGAGCATACTTGTTCGGCTTGCTTCTGAAAAATAAAACCATCCCTCTTGCCCACAAGAAAGAACAGATTACGTGACTGAAGTGAGTGTCAAGAGCTTGATACGCAGTATTTATGAAGTAACTCTGGACGGGAACAAGGGAACTAATATAATCTCGTTCCCTAGGGCAAGAGGGATGGTTAATACTACTTGTCCTAAGAATGCCTTAGTTCTTACCATTAGTAGCTTTTATGTCGCTTCATGTAAAACCTTGAATTACCACAAGTAAGGATTGTTAGTCAAATACGAATTTGTTATAAAAAAGTAGGTTTTAGATAAGTAGAACCCAGACAAAAAAATAAGCCCTCACAAGAAGGCTATTGCTCTAACAAACCTATGATAAAAGATAATTCTCAAGAAAACAATCTTGTTACAAATTCCCTCTCGGAAGGATTAGCTTGTAACACCCAGTAACACCCAGTAACACCCAGTTAAACCTCCCAAAACATCCTACCCTTACTACTACTAAACTTACTCAAGCTACTACCAGTAATAGGTTACAGCTATCACCTACAGTTAATAGTCCCATAGGGGTACTTTACTCTCACTCTGACTACCTAGCTATTAGTGCTACCAACCTACCTGAAGAACCTTTTCAAGACCTACTTAAGCGACTAGATAGTAAATATATCACTACAGAAAAACCTGAACATTGGTCACGTGGTACTAGAGCTAGGAACTATGAGTATAAAATGTCATCTCCTAAAGGAATAGCAGGAGGATTCAATAAAATAGCCTCTAAAGACTTCGAGAATAGCTCTAATACTTATGATGTTGCCATCGACATTAAAGGGTCTTATTTGGCAAATTTAACGCCAATAGAGCAATATAATTTAGTTTCTTATCTAGCGAGAGTAGAAGGATGTAAAATTGGTCGTTTTGACTTAGCGATTGATGATTATAGTTATCAAAAAATACCTCTTGAAGAAATGAAAAAAGCTTACAAGGAAGGTAATAATTTTGGATTCAAACATCATTGGGATACAGGTCTTAATGAGAATGGAGAAATAAAAGGTTCTAGAACTGAATATTTTGGAGGAAGAACAAGTGACAAAAAGGTTAGGGTATATTCTCACGAAAATAAATGTATGAGATTTGAAGCTCAGCTAAGAGGAAAACAGGCAGAATCAGCAATTCAAAACCTAACTAGTTTGACAAGAACTACAGAAAGTGATGAGGAGTGGAATCTAATAATCCAAAAAACTCTTGGTGGTATAGCAGTAGGAATAATAGATTTTAGGGACAAAAATAAGCTAAAAAATTTAGGTAAGGCTAGTAGAGATAAGACTAAAAGATTACCTTTTTGGCAACAATTTATTGATGAAGTAGGAAGTGTGATTAAGTTAAAACCAACAACAAATAAAGTCAAAAATGAAGCTCTAGAATCAAAAACAAAATGGTTTAACAAGTATGCTATAAAAACCCTTGCTCAGTTAGCTTTAGTTTACGGGGATGAATATGTTTTAGAGTCAATAAAACAGGGTAAAGCCTCACTTACTCCTAAAGACCACAAAGAGATTGAATACTGGAAAAGCGAGATAAACAGTTAGTTATTGCTCTGAAGCTATGCCTACGGTAATTCTTAGGCATAGTCAAAACTTATTACCATAACTGCACAACAAGCATTATTTAACTGACGGATACTTTAAGTTTCCTATATCATTTAGCATCAACTGAAAACATTCATACTCTTTTCTCTAACCTCTAGAGGTCGTGGTTAAACTCGCAGCTTTTCTTTCTAGGAAAGGCTAGACCTTGTGGAAAAGATTATGTCTCTATGTAATCGTTGTAATCAAGCTACCAAGCTAAAATCAACAATACTTTTTGCCCCAAGGTCTATAAACCTTCCTTTAGAACGGAGATGTATGCTCATCCTACGGAAGGTCTAGAGTTTCCGATTAAGCTATTAAGGGAAATAACTATAGTGTTCCTAAGAGAACCCCTAAAGATTGAATCAACGCTTTATGACGCGATTATTTTCCGAAGGTCAATGACTTTGTACGCAGACGTTAAGAAAAAAAATGCCTGTTAGGGTAGTATACAAATATCAAGCTCAGATTGAAGAAGCTTTTGGACACCTTTCGTTTCACCAAGAAAGTGTCGTAAACTCAGTTGGAGCAAGAAATAAAGCTAAATATGCCTTACTCTCATGAGTTTTATCTAGAGTCTGGGTGAGGGCATAGGGTAAGATATTGCAATATTTAGAGTTATACTTTTACCCTTACTCTTATTTTTTTTTACTTATTACTTTTTAGTACTTTTTGCTTAGTATTTACTCTTAAAAAAAATAGCCCTTTGAGAGCTATCTTTGTTACTTGTTTATTTGTTATCTACTTGATAGTTTTTCTAGTAATAACCTGATTTGTTTTTTCAATTCTTGATTTTCTAATGTAAGCTCTTCTACTCTTAACCTAAGCTTTTCTACTTCTGATAATTCAGGTTTTTGCTGTATTTGTTGTTGGTATCTTTGAGCGGATTCAATTAAGCTACTAGTTTTAATCCCTTTGTTGTAGGTCTTCTCTTGCATCTCCAAACTATGTCCCATGTAGTCTTTCATGTCTAATGGGTTCATGTTATCTCTACGACCTCTCATAGCGTAACTGTGCCTCAAGTCGTAGGGAACGAAATCTATTTTTCGGGGAATTCTTTTGCGTTTTTCTCCTCTACAGTATGCCGTAAAGTAAGCAAGAAAAAAGTCTTTTTGCTTGCCGTTTTCAAAGGTAGGTAATTCAGGGACTTTTTCTAGCTCAAATAATTCTATCCATTCATAAGGATGAGGCATAGGCTGTGTTCTTTCTCCTGTTTTTCCATAAGTATAGATAGCCTTACCTTTGTTACTTGGGTCATTAAAAGCTGGCAAAATGATATTTTCGTTAGGAACTTTAAAAGGTTGAGTGAGATTTTTAATATTTAATACTTCATGGTTGCGTAGTCCATAAACAGCCATCATTCCATACATCCAAGCGTATAAATCTTGACGTTTGGCTTTTTTACCGTTTCGTGCCTGATAATATTTAATACTTTTCCAGCCTTGAACTATTTCTTCATCAGATAACTCTCTACCAACTCTTGATTCAACCTTTGCTTTACTCTTAAATTTATTAACATCAATATTAAGTGAATGATAAGTAGTAAAAGCTTTTATGTCTGATAGGCGAGTCTCATAACTCCTACTACCTGGTTTATAGCCTCCCAATATATTTTTAATCATCTCTTCAGTTAGAGGCTTATCTTGAGGCAATCGATTAAAGATAGGATTAAACCGACTTTTATATCCTCTCTCGCTTTTATGCGCTGCCTCCTCGGAACTGTAATCATGAGTAGCCCGAAAATGAGCTTCAAACTCTTCAATTAGTTCTTTACAGGTTTTAGTTTTAGCTAGCTGCTGCTTGAGATGCTCTGGCAATTCTCCTTTAATCCAACAGGCGTAATTATCCCAAGTAAAAGTACCAGATTCTAGCTCTTTAGCTACCTGTAAGGCTACCTCTAAAGCACTGTTAACCGCTTCTGGACTATCTGCACATTTAGACACGCCCAGGTATTGAGCTACTGAATATTTGCTTCTCATCGCCTCTCCCATAGAACCGTCATATTGCTTTTTAGTCGTGAATTGTAAGTATAGATTCCCTTTAGTTTCAGTAATGCTGACTGGTCTTGATTTAAGCGTCTCTTTAGCTGCTTTGAGTTTTTGCTCAAACTTAGTCCTTAACTCTTTCTCTCTCTTTTCTTGGTCTTTTTTAGCCCATAAGTAAGAGCCATCACGCCCTTGAGGTTCGTATTTAGGTACGTCTAAAGTGTTTCTCACTTGTTTCTCAAAATCTTTAATCGTAGTATGTTTGTAAAATTAAAATCAATGAATTAAAAGGCTTTTCAGCATTATACTACTAGTAACTAAATATTTACCCTCGACTTTTGAACGAATTACATAATTGATGTTATTGGTCATTGGTTAATGAAAGCAATACTTAGGCGACTGGGAATGGACAAATTTTTATTTCAAATCTTCTAACTTAATCCTTGGATCGACTGCTTTTAATAATAAATCAGCCAGTAAATTACCAATAATCAACATTGCTGCACCCATCATTAAGCTTGCCATAACTAAATATAGATCTTGAGCTTGGACTGCTTGTAAAATTAAACGACCTAAACCAGGCCAATTAAAGAAAAATTCGGCAATAAATGCACCACTAAGCAAACTAGCAAATTCAAATCCTAACAAAGTAATTAAAGGATTGATCGCATTACGTAAGGCGTGAACATAAAGTACTTTATTTTCTGGTAATCCTTTGGCGCGAGCAGTTTGAATATAATCTTGTCTAAGCACATCGAGTAATTGTCCTCTAGTTAGACGTTGTAATCCTGCAAAACTGGTGATACTCAGTGCCAATGTCGGTAAAATCATGTGCCAACCAATATCAAGTATTTTACCAATAGGAGATAAATCAGCATGATTAATGCTAGTCATTCCTCCGACGGGAAACAACGGAGAAGTATTTTGTGCTATGCTTAACAAAGCCAAAGCAGTTATGAAGCTAGGAAAGCCTTGACCTAAATAACTTAGAACTCGTAAGATTTTATCAATCAAAGTATTTTGTTTAACTGCACTGACAACTCCCAAGGGAATCGCGATCGCCCAAGTGATCAGAATAGATGCGATCGCTAGCAACAAAGTTGCAGGTATTCTTTCAATTAATAATGAAGAAACTGGTCGAAAATAAACAAAACTTGTACCAAAATCAAAACGAGTAACCACTCTAACTAACCAACGCCAATATTGAACAATTGGAGGTTGATCTAAGCCAAATTGTTGCTTCAACTCTGCTAGTCTTTCAGGTGAGATTTGAGGATTTCCTTTTAGAGTATCAAGATAATCTCCAGGAGCTAGTTGAATAATTACAAAACTGAGTGCAGAGGCTAAAAAAAGCGTCAGTAATGCTTGTAGTAATCTTTTAAGAATATAAAGCGTAGTTTCATTGGTTAAGAAATTTCTGAAACTAATCGCTCTCAAATTATCAACAGCAGAATCCCTACTAGAAGTCATATAAAAACCTGATTAGGCGAAATAAGCAGCAATCCAAAAGAGACTGTCAACTAAGATTGTACTCAATACTGCTCCAGCAAATGCCCACCAATGAAGCTGGCTTTTTTGTAAAGACCACAAGCTAAAACCTAATAAAATATTGACGAGTACTATTGCCCAACTAATTCCCCAAGGAGTTTGCATCTGAGCTAAGGCTTGATGTAAGATTGGCGAGGCTAAACTGGGTTCTACTGTCATTATTTTCCGCCAATAGGGAATTAAATCTGTTAAATAAAAATATGAATCTGTAATCGCAGTGCCTAATAATGAACCAAGATAAAATAAATTGCCAATTAATCCCCATCTGCGCCACAAACACCAAATAGCAAAAGGTACGCCAATCGATTCAATCGGGAGATGTATTAATGGTTCGTATCTTAACCAACCCCAATAAATTGAACCTGCTAACCAACTCCAACTAAATCCTAACAATAAGTCTCCCCAATACCGAGTTTTTTGACGCTGATAAAGAAATCCTCCCAAAAGAATCCAAACTACAGTTAGCCAAAGACTAAACCAAGGAAAAAGTCTAACTAAAGGTGCTTGAAAAAATACTGGCACAGATACTAAAAAAGAAGCAGCAAAAAAAACTAACCAAGCTTGACGTTCTTGGTTTTGCGATAACGATAAGCTCAATTCAGCTTTTTTTAGGGAATAATTAGAAGTAGAAGAAGTCACAGGCGAAATTAAGTATAGTAAATATAATTTGGCAGACAGATTTTAATTTTCTTAATTTATCTTTACCTTGCTTTAAAGTATCACAATTTTTGAGTTGACATCTTGAGAGTTTAGGATTTTTAGTTTTATTTAATGTCTTTAGTTAAATTGAATGAGATATAATTAATAGCTCAAATAAGGTTATTATCCAATCAGATGCTCAAGGAGAGATCAATTACTCAAAAAAACAAAGGGTTCGCTTGCTAAAGCGAGCGGTCAGCTTTGCTAGCATATACGTGGTCGAAGTTGCTAAGAGCAAAATTAACTCAAAAAATTCTCGATTTTGGCAAAAAAATAGTAAATAAATTCAAAAATCATTAATTATACTCCTAAAATTTTTTTTACTCAGGAGATATTTTGCTAAATAGAAGAGAAATTATCTCAGATTGCAAACCTATGTTAGTCTAAATATTAAGTAAAATAATGAAAATAATTGTCCAAATTTTTTTTGAGCAATTATAGTCAAAATAAACCAAAACCACGAATAAACCCTCGGGTAGAGGTAAAAAAAGCAAAATAGCTTAAAGATGTAGATATAAAAAAAGTATTTTGTAGGAGTCGTCAGTTTGATGGACTATTTAGAAAACTTGCTTGAGAAATTAAAAGAATGGGCGCAAAAGCTAATCGAAATCCTCTTAGGACCAGAGGCTGAACCAGAAGCGGAACCTATTCCAGTACCAGTAAACGAGCCTCATCGCGGTCGTTATCGTTAATTAATTATTAAATTGGTTAGCAAAAATATTGTCTCAGAAAAAAATCTTGGTCTTAAATGGCCCTAATTTAAATTTATTGGGACTGCGAGAACCTCAAATTTATGGTTCTGTTACTCTTGAGCAAATAGATCGTGATCTAGTAGAAGAAGGAAATAGGCTGCAAGTACAAGTTAGTTGCTTGCAGTCCAACCACGAAGGCGTTTTAGTAGATGCCATTCATCAAGCTAGAGAACAGTCTCAAGGTATTTTGATTAATGCAGGAGCATATACTCACACCAGTGTAGCTATTCGAGATGCATTAGCAGGAGTGAAACTGCCTACTGTAGAAGTTCATCTGAGTAACATCTATCAAAGAGAAGCTTTTCGTCATCATTCTTACATAGCACCGATCGCGATTGGACAAATTAGTGGTTTTGGTGTAGAAAGTTATCGTCTGGGATTGCAAGCCTTAGTTCATCATCTGCGAAATCAAAAATAAAAATTTTATCTGTTTCAATTCCACAGGTTACGCCACCAATGAACAGGATTAGGATCAGTGTTCACAAATTTAATCTGAGCTAAAATTTCTTGAAGATTCCAACCTGTTAACCTGGCTAAGTTTTCTGCTTCTGTTTGCTGTCTATTTCTGACACTTCTTTGATATTCCTTACCTGCCTCACAAGTGATTTTGCCTGTAAAAGGATGATTAATTACATAACGACCTTGAAATAACTCCTGATTAGCAGTAGTGTGAAACTGAAGATCTTCAGGAAAGCGATCGCGACTGTAGCGTAGATGAAGACGAGTAATAAACACATTATTAGTTAAATTAGGATTGAGCCAAAAAACACCAGCTTGTTTTAATTCTTCTGGATTAAGAGGTTCAGCCGAACAAGGATCGCAACTATTCATATTCCAAGCGTATTCTAAAAAAGCAACTTGTTTGTTTTCTCGTTGATAAGATTGTTGCAACATCGCTTGATAAAAATCCTGAAATTCTGCTTGGACAAACTCAGGAACATTAACATCCGAAGGAATTTTGACGGTACGGTAATTAGTTAATTCAATTTGTCCTTGAGGAGAAAGCAAATAAACAATTAAATCCTGTTCAGATTGACCATTAATCATACCCAAGCGAATTGGTAACATAAACTTAGGAGATTCATAAGCGATCGCAATGGGTCTTAGTTTTTCAAATCCCTGGCGGTTGTATTCTTTCAGATTTACTTTAGCTACCAAAAATTTCATCTGCTGACGAATGTATGGTTGCAACAATTTCTTTGCCCCTCGGGGGATTTTGTAGCCATTCTCAATTAACCAAGTTTCTAAACCATCTGATTGTTTGGCACTCAGAATAACAAAATCGTATTCTCCTACCGTAAATTGTTCTTCTACTGTGACTCCTAAAGCATTGTTGCGTTGAGATGCGCTTGTGGAAGGGGCTGCTTGTGGCATCGACCGAAGTGCATCGCTTTCATACATAAGAACTTGGCAAGGATCGGGGTCAAAATATTCTACTAATCGAGGTGCGCTAAAAGCATCCAATCTATTCAGAATTTTCGCTTCGCCAATATGAACTTGTTCTTGTTTTAAAACTACGGGTACGGGTACAACCAAAGCAAAATTTTGGGCTTCTCCTTGATAATCATTTGCCATGGTGAGAACAGTTTTGTTGCCATCTCTAGCAATAATCACCTGAGAAGCACGATTATATAAACTAGTGTCTGCTTTGGCGACATAAAAACCACAAAAAGCCCATGCTGGTTTAATTCCAGCTAAAAATATTACCCCAACTAAAAGTCCAGTTAAAATAATTCGGATTGCTTTCACAACCAGATCTCCTTTACTATAAATTTTTTGCAAATAGAATTTTGGAGAACATAAACAAACAGTCACATCGATAATTCTGGTTTAGATTTCCAGACAAATCTTGGTGCTGACCAAATTTGATCCAATACAATGGTCAAAGGTGCTAGCCAAAATAATGCCCAAAAAATACCAGTTGAGAGATAAAACCAATCTTTCAAAATCACACTAACAATGGCAATTGTTACAGACCAAAGTATCCGACTGTTTTGAGCATCGGGTATTGAACGCGGGTCAGTTAACATAAATAAAGCAAAGAGTAATAAGCTACCACTGCTTAATTGATGCCACCAAACATCCCAACTCCAACCAAGCCACCAATTACGCATTGCTTCTAAACTGGTGTAGGTTAACAAAAAAGTGACAGAAGTATCCCAACGTCCAACTCGCTTCAGAACTAACCCTCCTGCACCAGCAAAGAATAACAAATACCACCAATCTGTTCCCCATTGTCCTGGTGAAACCCAGGCATCATCAGTCAAAGTTAAGGCAGCAATAATGCCAAAGTTAGCAGGATTATAAAAATGCTTATTGCCACGACGAAATAAAAATTTACTTGCGATCGCACTCAATCCGGCTAGCATCATCGTAGAATAATGATTCGTCCGTAATAATAAGCAAAGTCCTAACGCTGTAATCAAAGCACTTTTAAGAGAAGAAATAACTACAGAACTAGAAATGATTGCATAGTAACGATGGATTGTAACTGGGTAATTATCTTGAATCTGAGAATATTCTTGCCATGAGGAGAAACACCATTGAGTAATTAAACAACTAGCGATCGCAACAAAGATAATATTAAAATTTAAAGTCCAATCTCTGGTATTTAGACCTAAAAATAAAAATGAACCCAGAAAAATCAGTTGATAATCTCGCGCATCTTCTAAAAACATGACAATTGACCATCAATAAATCAGTGTGATTGAGCTAATCTATTTTTTGTTCTTGAATCAAAAACCAAGAACTTCATCGATATCGATCTTTATCACTAATTGCTTCAGTATCTGTGCAAAAAGAATTAAACTCAAATCTCGTTACACTTCTAGTAACAAAAAAAACTGAAATTAAGCGCAACAAGTTACGTCTAGAGTCTAATCTTACAATTAATTAATGATTTTTTAAGCTTTGTGATGGGCAGTTTTAACCATCTAGCGAGATTGTGCTTTTGTTTCGTTAGATTTAATTTCTAGAAACTGAAGTAACTGTTTCAATTATTACCTTTAAAAAAATCACTGGCTCTATAATAAACTGAGATGATCATAGATTTCTTTCTCTGAGGCGATCGCGAATTTTAGGAGCAAACTCCTCGCAAAATATCAGCCTACTCTTATGCTTGTTAAGAGTATTAGATTTTCTTGCTTTCAATCAAGAGATATTTTGTTTACTTACCCACGTAACTTGCTAAAGTTGTCAGACTTCTCGGTTAATAACTCAACTTTTATTATCAGGTTAAAGATAGATAATAGGTAATAGCTAAAGATCTAGTCTCCAATGACTTGCTCATGAGGATTTTCGATTATTATATCTCAAGTAATCCAATTTTATAGAAATATTACTACTCTGTGAAGTATTGACTTAATTTTACTATTTTTTTACCTAAATTTGACTTAACAATTTTTAGACCAACAGTCGGATCGTTGTGTTGAGTTAACCATTTTGTTCAAACTAAGACTGAATTTAAGCCAAATCAGAATCTAAATTAATCAGATTTTATTGGCTAATATTCTGCTGAACGAACTTAGCCTAAAATTCTACCTCATTTTTATGGTTAAGCTTGTTTGAGGCACGATTCATCTCAAGGTAATTAAAGATTGTGATTCTAATTGAGGATTGATTATTAAAATTTTATCTTACCCTCGCTTATTCCCTTAAAACCAATCTTTAGAGAAAATAGTCTCTCCAAAAAACCGACTAAGGAGATCATCTTGAGTTGCTGTATTTAAATATATTATTAATATTTTCTTCCGAGCATTTTGATCAAAAAAATCATAACTATAAAAAAAAAAGTGACAATATAGATATTTAACGGTATATTTTTTTTATAATGTCAATTATATCTGATATATTTAATTGGCAATCTCAAAAAGATCAAAGGAAGATTTAGAAAAAAATGAGTGAAATTGCAACCGCTCCTTTAACAGGAAAAGCATTACTTCAAAAAGTAAAAGAGCTTTCCCACTTACCAAGAAGAGAAACAGCAAAGCGCTGCGGATATTACACTACCACTAAAGACAATCAAACGAGAGTAAATTTAACAGATTTTTATGATGCAGTTCTTGCTGCTAAAGGAGTTCCCCTCGATCCAGAAGGAGCAAAAGATGGTCGTGGTCGTGAACCTACTTATAAAGTAAGCGTCCATAAAAATGGTCAAATTGTCATTGGTTCTACTTACACTCAAGCAATGGGTTTAAAAGAAGGTGATAAATTTGAAATTAAGTTAGGTTACAAACACATTCATCTCAAACAAGTAGATGATGATGGTGATGATGATGAGACTTTCTCAGAAAATTGATTTGCTCTAATCGAATTTGTTGGCAATGAATCGCCTTTGCTTTCAAAGGTGATTTATGCTTGCTAAAACTATTTGGAGATTAACTTGATGTAACTCTTGAGCAATAAATTATTTGAAGAGGTAAGTTTTATTTAATTTTAACAATTTTTACCATCAAAATAAATTCAAGAAAATTTTTTTAGTTTGGTAGAACTTCTCCAGTAGCTATAGTTTCGGGAACATCAAATAAGACGGATTTCATATAATATTCTGCCCAGTCGGGTCCAAAAGCTTTTTCTAAGACACGACGAGTTTTGTCGTTTTGTTGTTGTTTAGTGCAGTAATAGTTTTGTCCAGCTAAATATAATTTTTGTTGTGGAAGAGAAACTGGTTGGGCTTGAACAGCTTGTTGGCAGTGAATCTTTAAAAAACTTGAAGCTTGCTTCAAAAAATTTTGTTCTTCTGCATCATTTTGAGGACGAACAAATAAACAAAACTCAGAAAAAATATCTGCCCAAGAGGGAAGTTCGCGAGGTTGAGCAAATTTGTGATCGGGTAAAGCAGAAAGTTCTAATTTATAGTTTTCTGAGAGAGTTTTTTCAGGACTAGTAGGAGAAATATCTGCGATCGCAGCACTAACTCCTGCTTTGCCTGCAACGATATCGCACCCAAACATTGGTAAAGGATATTGGGTACGAGGAAACATGACACAGTGAAGAATATCCAAGTTATTGCCGACTTTGGCTAATTCTAGATGCAGCTTACGAAATTGGGGAGTTTGATAACAGCGATTTTCTATTCTTAATCTTTCCCCTTCCAGTTTTCCTTCAACATAACCCAATCCTTCTGGAAGAGAATAGGGAGATAAATCTAAATATCGTTGCCAGTAATCTAAAATCAGATTGGCTAGCTGACAAATCAAGGGGTGTTGTTCTTGACGCAGTGAAGGCTGTGTGGTTTCTAACATTTCAGTCATAAAAACGCTGTAGGCAACTTAATAACATCAGCAGCAAATCTTCATAACCTTAAAGATATACTGAAACTGTTCTCTTATATATATATAACTATTAATCGTCATTACTGAAACAGAGGAGATCAAAAATGTTTGGTTTAGGTTGGCCTGAAGTAGCAATCATTGGGATTGTAGCTTTACTCGTGTTTGGACCAAAAAAAATTCCTGAAATTGGCAGTGCGTTAGGCAAAACGCTACGAGGTTTTAAGGAAGAAATAAATAATCCCCAACTAGAAGAAGAAGACTCAGAGATAGATAGATAAAGAAATTACTTAAATAATTTTCCTGAAGCCTGTTACTAAAGAATAAAGTTATTCTAAAAGAAATTTACTGCAATTTTTGAATAATACCTCTCTCAATCGCCTTCAGAGCCTTAAACAATTTGATTTAGTTTCACTTCATGAGAAATTAATCATTTTCTCACTCTGATAAAAAAAAGACATTTCCATTCTTTGGTAACTTGCTTTTCATGAAGTATTCATTTGATCACTTAAAGCAGCTTATCCCCACGAGCATTATTGAACCAGAATTTTTCACTTTTATTACCCAAGCTCCTATAGCGATCGCTCTATTTGACCGACAGATGCGCTATTTAGCAGCTAGTTCTTGCTGGTTAAAAGAATATCATCTCGAAGATAAGAATCCGATTGGTTATCTTCAAGAACAGATATTACCTAGTCTGTCTCAGCTTTGGCATCAAGGTTATCAAAGTTGTTTGGTTGGCATGAATTTTCAATCAGCAGCAGAAAGATTAATTCACGATGATGGTTCTGAAGATTGGATTAAGTGTTTCTTTCAGCCTTGGTATAATTCACAACATCAAATTGCAGGTGCGGTCGTTTTTACTGAAGTAATTACTGAAAAAAAGTTTCTTCAAGCTCAATTAAAAGCTAGTGAAACCAAAAATCAAGCTATTTTGAAGGTCATCACTGATATTGTCTTAATAATAGATTACAAAAAACAACAGATCAAAATTATTCCTACTAATCAAGCTTCTTTTTCTCAAAAGAGAGTTAATTTGATTAATCAGACTATTAGTAAGTTTTATAGTAAGACAACTTCTAAAAAGTTTTGGCAGCTAGTTAATCAAGCTTTAACGACCAGAAAAAATGTCAGCTTTGAATATAGTGTGTCAGAAGAGGAAACTCAACAATGCTTTACTGCTAATATTTCTCCTCTCTCTAAAGATACTGTGATTTGGGTAGCACGGGACATCTCCTCTCTGAAGCAAATAGAACAAGCTTTATCACTAGAACAAGAATTAGCCAGAGTTACGTTACAATCGATCGCTGATGCAGTGATTACTACCGATGCAAATGGTAAGGTCAACAATCTTAATCCAATGGCAGAACAACTAACTGGTTGGACAGAAGAAGAAGCTTATGGACTAAATATTACAGAAGTATTTCAGTTAGTAGATGAAAAAACTAAAAAACCACTGACTAAAACCTTAGAGCTAGTTTTAAAACAAGAACAAACAGTCTGTTTATCAACTGATACAGTTTTAATTACTCGTGATGGTTCTGAATACGCGATCGAAGATTCGGCAGCACCTATTTATAATTATCAAGGTGATGTAATTGGGATGGTGATTATTTTTCATGACGTGACTGGTTCTCGTCAATTAACTCGTCAATTATCTTGGCAAGCTCGCCACGATCCACTTACAGGATTATACAATCGGCTTGAATTTGAACGACAAGCTCAACAAACAATTATTGCTGCACAACAAGAAGATTCCCATCATATTCTTTGTTATCTCGACCTCGACCAATTTAAACTTGTTAATGATACCTGTGGTCATGCTGCTGGAGATGAATTATTAAGGCAAGTGACCAATTTAATGCAACGAAGAGTTAGAACTACAGATGTTTTGGCTCGTTTGGGAGGAGATGAATTTGCCTTACTTCTTTATCATTGCTCTCTAACAGAAGGAGAAAAAATTGCTAATACTTTAAGGGAATTAATTAAGAATTTTCGTTTTACATGGCAAAAAAACAGTTTTACGATTGGAGTTAGTATTGGTTTAGTCACCATTGATCGAAATAGTACTAATTTAAATCAAGTTTTAAGTGCTGCTGATGCTACTTGCTACGCAGCAAAGCAAAAAGGACGTAATTGTATTCAAGTTTATGCTCCTGAAGAATGTAATTTATCTCAACAACAAGGCGATTTACCCTGGATTAATCGTTTAAACCAAGCTTTAGCAGAAAATCGTTTTTGTCTTTATTGGCAAAACATTGCTCCAGTGAGCGATCGCTCTCAACGAAAACATTATGAAATTTTATTGCGTTTGATTGATGAAACAGGCGCGATTATTCTTCCTGGTGCTTTTATTCCTGCTGCGGAAAGATACAATCTCATGCCTACAATTGATCGTTGGGTAATTAATACGTTTTTCAAACTTTACGAACAATGTTGTCAAAAAGAGTCGAACAGTGACAACATTTATACAATCAATCTTTCGGCAACCACTATTAATCAAGGAGAGTTGTGCCAGTTTCTCAAAGAACAATTTTCTTTGTATACAATTTCTCCTAATAATATTTGCTTTGAAATAACTGAAACAACTGCGATCGCTAATTTAACTCAAGCTACTCAATTAATCCAAGAATTAAAGCAATTAGGTTGTTATTTTGCTTTGGATGATTTTGGTAGCGGAATAAGTTCTTTGACATATTTAAAGAATTTGCCCGTCGACTATCTCAAAATTGACGGCTCTTTTATTAAAAATATTACCAACGATCCGATTGACCGCGCTACAGTAGAAGCTTTTAATCGAATTAGTCACGTTATGAAGATCAAAACTATTGCCGAGTTTGTTGAGAATGAGGATATTTTAGCTTCTTTAAAAGAGTTAGAAATAGATTACGCTCAAGGCTACGGAATTGCTAAACCTATTCCTCTCTCTTTTGCTTGTACTTAGACTTTATTGATTGAAAATACTGTTGATAATATTAACAATTAATTTAAGATTTCAAGTCTGTTTAAAAGCCAGAGGTTCACTGCTATCCTGTAGTAGCTAAGCGCCACGAGCTAGCCGAGATAGTACTTTCTGTCTTAAAACTATTTAAAATTAGAATTGAAGACTTTCATAATTAAAGTCATGACCAATATCCGAGAAGAATTAAATCGCAAATTAAATAACTTATCTCCCGAACAACTTAATTCGGTTTGTGAATTTGTAGAATTTTTAGAGTACAAACAACAGCCTGTTAAAACAGAAAAACCTATTACCAACGAAGATATAGACAAAATTGTTGAATCCTATCGTCAACAAAACAAACCGCTACCAATCGGTTTAGCTAAAGGTGAATTTCTTGTTCCCGATGACTTTAACGATCCGCTACCCGATGAAATTCTAGATTTATTTGAACCGAAATGAGAATATTGTTAGATACCCATATCTTTCTGTGGCTGATTGAAGATAACAAGCGTTTATCAGATCGATATCGCCAAGCAATTCAAAATCCTAATAATGAAAAATTTTTAAGTGTTGTCTCAATCTGGGAATGTGTAATTAAATATCAAATTGGCAAATTAAATTTTCCTAGTTCTCCAGAAATTTATCTACCAATGCAAAGAAGAGAACACCTAATTAAAACAATTAATGTTGATGAGAATAGTATTGCTCAACTAATTAATCTTCCTTTAGTACATGGCGATCCCTTTGATCGCCTAATTATTGCTCAAGCTTTACAATATGATTTGGTTATAATGACTCAGGATAAAGCAATACTAGCTTATCCAGAAATTAGGATTTTGCCTAATAATTAATTATTTTAGATGTTCAATTAAGTTTATATCCTTTCCTACGCAAAAATAATACTAACTAAAGCGATCGCATCAGAAAATATCACTAAAGCTATAATTAACTTAAAACTTATAATTAGAAATTTGACAGAAAATTACTGAATTAAACCAATTCGACTAAAAGGAAAAAACCTCATCACTGCATGACCAATTACATTTTCTCGTGGTAAAAAACCCCAAATATGAGAGTCATTACTATTATTCCGGTTATCTCCCATCACAAATAAATAACCATCGGGAACTACAACGGGGGCAAGATTGTATTTGGGTGGTTCAGCAATATAAGTTTCTTTTAAAGGTTGATTATCAACATAGACAATGCCATTTTCTACAGCTACAGTTTGACCGGCAGTAGCAATTACTCTTTTAATAAAAGCTTGATTAGCTTGATATCCTTGCATTTGCAGTTGTGGCGGTGGTGTAAAAACAATGATATCTCCTTGTAATGGGGAATGGGAATAATAAGAAACTTTTTCTACCACCAAGCGATCGCCTGTTGCTAAAGTAGGAATCATCGAATCTGAAGGAATATAGCGGGGTTCTGCAATAAATATACGAATTAAAAAAGCTAAAACCAAAGCAATGATAACCGTAACAGCATTTTCTTTGATTTTTTGCCATAAATTAGTTTGATTAACTATCTTTTCAGGTAATTGATTAGATTCGGTTTCGACTAGTTTTTTGTCGGGAGATTTCATGAGAATTAAGAATAAAGAATGATGAATTCTGAATTATTGTGCCATAAAGTGAATTTATTGGTTAAATCCAGTATTTTTTTGAGGAGAACAATATGCGTATACATCGTCGTTATGTTTTGTTGAGTTTAATGAGTGTTGGTTTGACATTTTGGTTGACAAGCTGCGGGACAAAAACCATCGATCAATATCAAGCAACGGCTAAAACGACTTTAACGTGGCGAGTTAATTATACTCCTGACCCGATGGAAGATAAACGAGGCAGATGGGAAGAATTTGCTTCTACTTCTTTAGATAATGTTAATGGTCAGAAACCAGCAGAAGCTTTTGGCAATGCTGATGATCGGGGTTTGTGGTGGCCCAGAATTCCGTCCAAACCTAGTTTAGACCAAATTGAAGAACGACAACAACGAGCTTACGAAAAACCAGGAAGACCAGAACTTCTACGCACGGTAAAATATTACATTACCTATCAGCAAGATGGACAGCAATTTACTCTTCCAACCAATTATGCAGTTTATCGACAAGTAGTTAAAGCTTATCCTCAACAAATTCCTTTACGATTAACAATGGGAATTAATAACGGTTCGGTAGAAAAAGCTGAACCAATTAACAATTAAACATGATTGGAGCTATGACAAATCAATCTCTTATTCCAGTGGTAGTGAACGGTGCTGCGGGTAAAATGGGTCGAGAAGTAATTAAAGCAATTGCCCAAGCAGAAGATTTGATGTTAGTGGGAGCAGTGGATAAAAATCCTGCTTATTTGGGTCAAGATGTAGGAGAAGTGATTGGTTGCGGTGCGCTAGAAGTTCCAATCCTCAATGATTTACAAAGTGTGTTGGTTCTAGCTACTCAAGAAAAGATTCAAGGGGTAATGGTAGATTTTACTCACCCTGATTCTGTTTATGATAATACTCGTAGTGCGATCGCGTATGGGGTGCGTCCTGTAGTGGGTACGACTGGTTTAAGTGAAGCACAAATTAAAGATTTAGCTGAATTTGCCGATAAAGCTAGCACAGGAGCTTTAATTATTCCTAATTTTTCAATTGGCATGGTTTTACTTCAGCAAGCTGCGCTTCAAGCTGCTCAATATTTTGATCATGTTGAGATTATTGAACTACATCACAATCAAAAGGCAGACGCTCCTAGTGGTACGGCGATTAAAACTGCTCAGATGTTAGCAGAATTGGGTAAAACTTTTAATCCTCAAGTAGTAACAGAAACAGAACACATCCCAGGAGCCAGAGGCAGTAAATTAGAAGAAGATATTCGCATCCATAGTGTTCGTTTACCTGGATTAATTGCTCACCAGGAAGTGATTTTCGGCGCACCAGGACAAATTTATACTCTCCGTCATGATACCAGCGATCGCTCTTGTTATATGCCTGGAGTGTTATTATCGATTCGGAAGGTAACTCAATTAACTTCTTTAGTTTATGGTTTAGAAAAAATCCTTTAGAATTCTCAATCTTGAATTCATTATGCTAGTTTCCTTAACTCGCGAAAAATTTGAGCAGATTATTCCATTGATTGCGACTGGCGCACAATATGCTTATTATTGGGGCAAGTGGCAAGACTTGTTAAATCGACTGCTCATTTCTGTAGTAGCTGTGGTAGTGATTCTGATTCTAGACGTAGTTTTGGGACAAGGAGCGCAAGCACTCATTTTATTATTAGGAGTAATAGCGGGTTTATATTGGCTTTGGAGTCCTATCTATTGGGCAAGTCTGCGGAATAATCAATACCGCCGTTTTCCCTATAGTGGTTTTTGGCGGGGTCGAATTTTAGAAATTTTCTTGACTGAAGACTTAATTGGTGAAGAAGAAACCGTCAATCAACGAGGGGATCTAGTTATTAATGAAATTCGGGAAAGACGAATTAATTTAGTCATTGGAGATGAAACTGGTTTTGAAATAGAACTGCAAGCTCCCCTACAAAGATTATACAAAGCGATCGCGCCTGGTCAAATAGCCGAATTATTAGTTCTTTCTCGTCAACCCAATCTTGCCAAAATAGATAAATTTACTGATGCTTACATTCCTAGTTTGAATCTTTGGATTGGCGAATATCCTTATTTACAAAGAGATGTTTTTGCTGAAGTTAGCCGTCAGTTGGGCAGCGATCGCTCAAGAGCTAATCTTAATAAAAACCGAGTTAGAAAACCGCCTATGAAATAATGTTAGTGTTATGGGCGATTAATTAAACCCTAAATAAAATAATAAATTCTGTTCCATTGTAATTATTAACTTGAATTGTTCCTTGTAACTGTCTGACGAAACTTTTAACTAATTTTAATCCTAAAGAATTTGTTTTTTCTAAAGTAAAATCTTCTGGAAGACCGATACCATTATCTTTAACGATTAAGGTGAAATTATGCTTTTCGTCTTCTATAAATTTAATTTGCAGATAGCCGATTTTGTCTTTTATAAATGCATATTTTAGAGAATTGGAAACAAGTTCGTTAATAATTAATCCACAATTTAGTGCAATTTCAAGTTCGATGAATGTAGATTGAACGTCTATTTTCAGAGTAGATGAAGTACCATCAATTTTATAGGATTCATACAAAGTAGCTACTAAACTTTGAAAATATTTAGCTGCATCAATCCGAGCTAAATCTTTGGCTTGATATAGCTGTTCGTGCAGTAGTGCCATCGAACTGACACGATTTTGACATTCTTTCAAAATTTGAATAACCTTTGGTTCTTGGATATGTCTACATTGATGTCGAAAAAGACTATCAATTACCTGCAAATTGTTCTTGACTCGATGGTGAACTTCTTTGAGTAGTATTTCTTTTTCTGTTAAAGATGCTGCAATTGTTTCTTCTGCTTGTTTGCGTTTGCTAATATTTTGAATTTGAGCGATAAAATATAAAGGTTGACCTAGCTTGTCTCGAACCAAAGAAACACTTAATAAAATCCACACGATCTGTCCGTCTTTGTGGAAATAGCGTTTTTCCATTTGGTAAGTGCGAATCTCATTGTTGAGTATTTGACGAACGTAATTCAAATCTGCATCTAGATCGTCAGGATCAGAGTTAATATCCAGACCAAGTTTGCTTTTGATTGATTAACAATCTTTTACTCTCCAAACTCCTCAACTTTAGTAAAAGACAACCAAAAGTTTTTATTAATAACAATTTAAAAAAGTATAGGTTGGGTATTTTTAAAAGATAACAGATCGCAAGGGGTATTATCAAGCGTATTTTTGCTGAAAAGTTGTCAGTAATTTAACGCAGTTACCCTCAAGTCAGATCTCGCAGAAAAAATCGCCGTCGTTAAAAATTAGTAGGCTTGCCAAGTTAAAGCTACTAAACTATTAATGATACTAGCTGCGACGATTGCTCCTCCTTTGCGACTATTTAGATAAATATGGGGAATCGCACAATTTTCCAGCCATTGCTTCTGTACTGGGTTGAGAAATAAAGGAGGAGTAGCGATCGCTAAAGCTGGTTCAATCGTTTTACTGTCAATTAATTGTACTAAATTAGTTAAGGCACTCTCGTCTTGACCAATTATATAGATTCCATTGGGATGCTGTTTTGCTAAAATTTCTAATCCCCAAGCTGCTTTAGTTTGTTTGATGGGAGGACGAGTAACAGCAGTTGTACAACAATAAACAGGATTACAAAAAGTTTGTTGTAGTAAAGGTACAAGACTGACTTGAATCATCGGTACATCAACAATAATAGGAGTTCTGGCAGCTAAAGCTGCTGCACCGTGAAACAGAGCATCCGCAGAACAACGAAGCAAATGAAGATAATCAAAATCGGCAGTACTGTAAATTATTTGACGAACAATTTCATATTGCGCAGGTGATAATTGATGAGTAGAGATTTCTTGATCGATGATTGCCAGACTTTGAGCATCTGTAATATGCAAATTCATTGCCTTTTCCAATTCAGATAAAACTAGATGCTAATCTAGCTCGAAAATAATTTAATCGAAACTTGACTGAAGTATTTATTTACTTTTGCTCTCAAAATAATTGCCAATCTTTAGAAGTCAATCTTTTTAGCAATTGAAGACGTTTATTGATATAACTATCATCTAATCTACACCAACTATGAATTGGTGCTGCTTGAATGCCAATTGCCCACACCCAAATTTGGGCAGTTTGAGTAAAAGCTTGTAACGAATTTAATTCATACTCTGATAAAGTTTGAACACTTTGATAACCCGATAAAAAAGCATCTCGAACTTGTCTACTAATTCCCGCACTGAGAGATACTTGCAAAAATTTAGCCAAATCAAAAGTTCGCCAACCATAACCACACTGATCAAAGTCAAACAGTGTCACCTGATTATTTTCCGTGAAGTGAACATTACCACTATGAGGATCGCCCCAACAAACTACCCACAGAGGAAATTCTCTAGGAAAATCTTGTAATTGAGTTTGGATTTTTGCGATCGCATTTTCTAAATAAATCAAATCTTCTGTTCTATGTTTCAGTAGAGGCGCAATAATTTTGAAAGAATTAGTTAATAAGTATTCCAGAGTCAAAGGTTGACGATTAATAGCAGGTTGAAAATCACTGGCAGTTTGATGGATTTTGGCTAAAGTTTCCCCTAAAATTTGACTTTGGGTCACATTGAGATCTCCTAAAGGAATTGTACCAGGTGCATAAGGAAATAAAGCAGCATAGCGATCGCCTTCTAAAGCCCGAATAGTGACAAATAACTTTCCCTCTTTAGTTTTCAAAGGATAAGCCACAGGAAGATAATTTTGATGTAAAAAATCGAGTAATTCTAATTCAAATTGAATATCTGCACCAGAACGCCAATGATGATGAGATACTCGCAGAATATATTGTGCTGCGATCGTTTGGATCAAATAAACATCACTCAAACCTCGATGCCACAATAAACATTGACTTACTGTTTCAAGTTCATATTGACAAATAACTTGACTTACTAATGCTTGGGGAGCAAGGGTAGAGTAAATGACTGGAAAAACATCTGGAGTCATAAAAAATAATTAGACTCTTCCTGTTAGTAAATAAATTACTAGTCTTAAAATTTTATTTGCGTATTTATAGATACCGTTTTTACAGTTACCAGTAGAGACGTTCCATGGAACGTCTGTACAACAGTTATCTAAGTTTTAATGCAAAAAAAGCAAAATCAAATTTCGTAAACTACATAGCTACTAGCAATTAGTTACAAAAAATACAAAATTACCCTATCTCTTTGCCATTAAATAAACACATTAATGTTTTTAGCGAGCAGAAAACACATCAAAGTAGCTGTTATTTGTAGATTTAAAATTAGCAAAAATTAAGTTGTTCATCAGTTCTAATCAACTTAAATCAAAGAAATTAACAAATTTGCATAGTAATCAAATCTCATAAATTTGCTCAAAATACAATTATTTGAGGAGAATAAAAGTGGTAGCAACTGCAAAACCAACCAAAATGAACAAATTTGAGGCTTTTAAATCTGAAAAAGATGGATTAGCTGTCAAAGACGAACTAGAAAAATTTGCCCAACTTGGTTGGGAAGCAATGGATGAGACAGATTTACAACATCGTCTTAAATGGGTAGGAGTATTTTATCGTCCTGTCACACCTGGAAAATTTATGTTGCGGATGCGAATCCCCAACGGAATTATTACTAGTGAACAAATGAACGTACTAGCAGAAGTCATCGAACGTTATGGTGAAGACGGGAACGCAGACATCACGACTAGACAAAATCTGCAACTAAGAGGAATTCGTTTAGAAGACGTACCTGATATTTTCCTTCGTTTTCAAGCAGTAGGTTTAACCTCGGTGCAATCAGGAATGGATAATGTGCGTAACATTACTGGTTCCCCAATGGCAGGAATTGACGCTGATGAATTGATCGATACTCGTGAACTAGTTCAACAAGTTCAAGATATGATTACCAATCAAGGTCAAGGTAATTATGATTTTACAAATCTACCACGCAAATTTAATATTGCGATCGAAGGTGGTAGAGATAATTCGGTTCATGCCGAAATTAATGATATTGCTTTTGTTCCAGCTTATAAAGAAGGTCAATTAGGTTTTAATGTCCTAGTTGGTGGATTTTTCTCGGCTAAACGTTGTGAAGCAGCCATTCCTCTTAATGTTTGGGTTGCACCAAATCAAGATGTTGTCGAACTATGTCGAGCTATTCTAACAGTTTATCGAGATCATGGTTTACGCTCTAATCGTCAAAAAGCAAGATTAATGTGGCTGATTGATGAATGGGGCATTGATAAGTTTCGTGCTATGGTAGAAGCTCAATTAGGGCATACGCTAGATACGGCTGCTCCAGAAGATGCTCTTGATTGGGAAAAAAGAGATCATCTTGGCGTATTTTCACAAAAACAACCAGGTTTGAATTATGTGGGAATGCACGTACCAATCGGTAGATTCTACGCCCAAGATATGTTTGACTTGGCAAGAATAGCAGAAGTATACGGTAACGGAGAAATTCGTTTAACTGTAGAACAAAATGTCATTATTCCTAATATTCCGAATGAAAATCTGGAAGCCTTTTTAGCCGAACCTATTTTAGAAAAATTTACTCTTGAACCAAAACCGCTCGAAAGAACCCTAGTTTCTTGTACTGGCGCGCAATTTTGTAATTTTGCTTTAGTAGAGACTAAAAATCGAGCTTTGGCTTTAGCAAGAGAATTAGATGCAGAATTGGAATTACCAAATAAAGTCCGCATTCACTGGACTGGTTGTCCTAATTCCTGCGGTCAACCCCAAGTAGCAGATATTGGTTTAATGGGGACTAAAGTACGCAAAGATGGTAAAACCGTTGAAGGAGTCGATCTCTACATGGGCGGTAAAGTTGGCAAAGATGCTGAACTCGGTACTTGTGTTCAAAAAGGAATTGCTTGTGACGATCTCAAATCAGTATTGCGAGATATTTTAATTGACAAGTTTGGTGCTAAATCTCGCTCATTTTAAACCTCATTGATTATTAGTTTACATTGTCTGGGATTTCCCAGACTTTGGACTATTCGGAAAGTTTTTGAGTTTTATGCAAAATAAAAATTTTTTTGATGTTAAAAATGCATTTTTGGTAATAATTTGTAACAATCAATACTAAAAATTTAATTTAAGAATGTGATTCTAGTAGCTCAGATTAACTAAAAAAAGGAAGGAAATAAAATCATAATTTGAAAAAGCTACACCGACACAAATGGAAAAACTTCTATAAAATTTGTACTCAACATACCAAGACAAATTGGGAAATAACAACACATAACTTTCATTATTTTTCCTTAGATACATCTAAATAAAAAATTCAGTTCTTAATTTCAATTGTCAATTAATTCATAATAATTCCTCTGTAATTTCTATGTCCAAACTCTCTCGTCGTAGATTTATTTTTACTGCTGGAGCAACTGCTGCTGGTACTTTTTTAGTTCATGGTTGTACTTCTTCTAGTAATAATTCTGGTGGTAATTCAGCCGAATCTACACCTAGTGCAACACCAGTAGCAAATCTCAGTCCTGAAGAAACTCCAGAAGTTACCAGTGCTAAATTAGGGTTTATTGCTTTAACTGACTCTGCACCCCTAATTATTGCTTTAGAAAAAGGGCTTTTTGCTAAATACGGAATGACAGAGGTAGAAGTTCTCAAACAAGCTTCTTGGCCAGTTACTAGGGATAACATTGAACTCGGTTCACAAGGAGGCGGAATTGACGGGGCGCATATTCTAAGTCCTATGCCTTATTTGATGACTTTGGGCAAGATTACTAAACAGCCTGTACCCATGTACATCTTGGCAAGATTAAATACTAATGGTCAGGCAATTTCTGTCAGTGAAGACTATTTAGATTTAAAAGTAGGCTTAGACAGTTCCAAAATGAAACAGGTTTTTGCTCAAGCTAAAGCCAGTAATAAAGAACTTAATGCAGCAATTACTTTTCCTGGCGGGACTCACGATTTGTGGATGCGTTATTGGTTAGCTGCTGGTGGAATCAATCCTGAAAAAGATATTTCTGTAGTACCAGTTCCCCCTCCTCAAATGGTTGCCAATATGAAGATTGGGGCAATGGAAACTTTTTGTGTAGGTGAACCTTGGAATGCTCAATTAGTTAATCAAGAACAAGGTTATACTGCATTGGTTACTGGAGAATTATGGAAAAATCACCCAGAAAAAGCTTTTGCTATGCGTGCTGATTGGGTAGACAAAAATCCAAAAGCTGCCAAAGCCTTACTCAAAGCAGTTTTAGAAGCACAACAATGGTGTGATAAACCAGAAAATGTTCAGGAGATGTGCGAAATCGTTTCTCAAGATAAATGGTTTAAAGTACCAGCCGAAGATATTATTGAAAGATCTCAGGGCAAAATTACTTATGGTGATGGACGGACAGTAGACAATCCCGATATCGCTATGAAATTCTGGAAAGATAACGCTTCTTATCCTTACAAGAGTCATGATTTGTGGTTTTTAACCGAAAATATTCGTTGGGGGTATCTGCCTGCCAATACAGATACTAAAGCTTTGGTAGATAAGGTAAATCGTTCTGATATATGGAAAGAAGCAGCTAAAGCAATTAAAGTACCCGATGCACAAATCCCTACGAGTGATTCTCGTGGTGTCGAAACTTTCTTTGATGGAGTTAAATTCGATCCCGAAAATCCTAAAGCCTATTTAGACAGTTTGAAAATTAAAAAAGTTTAAGTCTGATCTAGCTGAGGTGGGTAATTGCTCACCTATTAGATTGATACACCTAATTTGATGCAATAGAAAAAGTCCACTGATGAACACAGATAGTTATCGGTAAAAACAAATGTTATTGCACTATTTGAGTTGTGTCAATCCACGACAAGTAAATACACTTTCTTTTTCTCTCAATCATGACAGCTAATCTAAACAATACCGTTGGGAAACCTAATTTTTTTGTATCTCTGATTAAAAATCCACCTAGGAAATTACTCGCTCCTCTTTGTGCAATTCTGTTTATTTTGACTCTTTGGCAGGTTTTGTGTAGTAGTCCCGATGCTAATTTACCGAGTCCTTTAAAAACTTTTCAGGATACAGCTAATCTAATTTTTAATCCTTTTTTTGATAACGGAGGTACAGACAAAGGTTTATTTTGGCAAATCATAGCTAGCTTACAAAGAGTAGCAATTGGTTATACTTTGGCTGCTGTAGTAGGAATTGGATTAGGAATTTTAATCGGTTCTAATGCTTTTATGTATGATGCATTGGATCCTATTTTTCAAGTATTAAGAACTGTACCGCCTTTAGCTTGGTTACCGATCGCTTTAGCTGCGTTTCAAGAAGCTAATCCTTCGGCAATTTTTGTGATTTTTATTACGGCAATTTGGCCAATTATTATTAATACTACGGTAGGGGTACAGCAAATACCTCAAGATTATAAAAACGTAGCTAAAGTTTTACGTTTGTCTGGAACTAAGTATTTTTGGGAAATTATGTTCCCTGCTGCCGTTCCTTACATTTTTACAGGTTTAAGAATTGGGATTGGTCTTTCTTGGTTAGCGATCGTAGCAGCAGAAATGTTGGTTGGTGGTGTAGGAATTGGTTTCTTTATTTGGGACTCTTACAACAGTTCTCAATTAAGTGAAATTATTGTGGCTTTGATTTATGTGGGTTTAGTTGGTTTACTGCTTGATCGCTTGATTGCTTGGATTGCTTCAGTCGTAGTTCCTTCTGAGCAACAACAGTAAATAAAAGTAAAAAAACAGATTACCTATTACTTTTTAATAATCAATCACTTCTAACTGATAAATAATGACTGCATTTCTTGAAGTAGATCACGTTGATAAAGTCTTTCCTCTCGCGGATGGGGGAAGATATATCGCCCTCAAAAATATTCATCTGGAAATTAAACAAGGGGAATTTGTTTGTTTACTAGGACATTCTGGCTGTGGTAAGTCTACTTTGCTCAATATTGTCGCAGGGTTAGATAAACCCACTCAGGGTGGAATTATTTTGGAAAATAAACAAGTTAAACAACCAGGTCCCGATCGCATGGTAGTCTTTCAAAACTATTCTTTACTTCCTTGGAAGACTGTCCGACAAAATATTTCTTTAGCTGTTAATCAAGTATACTCTCATAAATCAGACCGCGATCGCCGTGCGATAGTCGAAGAACATATCGATATGGTTAACCTGCGTCATGCAGCCGATAAACATCCTTCGGAACTGTCTGGAGGCATGAAACAAAGAGTTGCGATCGCTCGTGCTTTGGCAATTCGTCCGAAGTTACTGTTGTTGGATGAACCTTTTGGGGCTTTAGATGCCTTAACTAGAGGTAGTTTGCAAGAACAGTTGATGAAAATCTGTCAGGAACATCAAGTTACTTGTCTGATGGTAACTCATGATGCGGATGAAGCTTTATTACTCGCCGACCGCATTGTCATGTTAACTAATGGCCCTGAATCTCATATCGGACAGATTCTCAACATTAATATTCCTCGTCCCAGAAATCGCCTAGAAGTAGTTAATCATCCTAATTACTACCCTCTACGCAGTGAAATTGTTTACTTCCTTAATCAACAGAAAAAAGCCAAAAAACGCCAAACTAAAGCTCCTGCGGTGATATCCAGTCATGGCATAGAAAAAGCTAACCTAGAGCTTGGTTTTATCCCTCTAACAGACTGCGCTCCCCTCATCGTAGCTCAAGAAAAAGGCTTCTTTGCCAAACATGGTTTAACGGGAGTCAATCTAGTCAAAGAATCTAGTTGGAGTGCGATCGCGTCTGGAGTAACTAGCGGTAAATTAGATGCTGCCCAAATGGTTGCAGGTATGCCTCTGGCCTTAACAATTGGGATGAATAATAATACACCAGTACCGACAGTGACTGCTTTAACCTTATCCCATAACGGCAATGCAATTACTCTGAGCAAAGAGTTTTATGAAAGAGGAGTACGTACCTTAGCCGATTTCAAAAAAGCGATCGCTATAGATTCTGACCGAGTTTACACCTTGGGGATGGTAGATGACGCATCGATGCACAATTTGATGCTACGTTACTGGTTAGCTGCTGATGGAATCGATCCAGATCGTGATGTGAACTTAGTTGTGATTCCTCCTGCCGAGATGGTAGCTAACCTTAAAGCAGGCAAGATCGATGGTTACTGTGCAGGAGAACCGTGGAATTCTCAAGCGGTTCAAGAAAATATTGGTTTTGTCATTGCTACAGATTTGGATATTTGGCCGAATTATTTAGAAAAAGTGTTAGGAGTTCGGGAAGATTGGGCAAATCAATATCCAGAAACTCATTTAGCTTTAATTAAAGCCTTGATGGAAGCTTGTCAATATTGTGATGATCGTCGTCATCGTGAAGAAATTGTTCAATTAATTTCTCAACCCCAGTATGTAGGTTCTGCACCAGAATATATTCGTCCTGGTTTTCTTGACGCATATAACCGAGGCACAGGTGAACCGTCTCAATTGTTGCCTAAATACAATGAATTTTACCTGAATAAAACCAACTATCCTAGTCGTGTAGAAGGACTGTGGATTTTAGTCCAGATGGCACGTTGGGGAATACTACCTTTCCCTCGTAACTGGATTGAAATTGTAGATAGAGTAAGAAGAACTGATGTTTATTCTGAAGCAGCTAGACAATTAAACTTGCCTGGTTTAGCACCAGAAAGAACTTCTTTCCAATTATTTGATGGTAGTGTATTTAATCCTGATAATCCCCTTGAATATCTCCAAGGACTAAAAATTAAACGAGAAATTCGAGTTGAAGAGGTTCAAATCGATCTCATCCCCACAGAAGTAGCTTAAGAAGTAGGTGTCATTGATGACGTACATCTACAACAGACACATAATTATTTATTCTAATTACTCAAATGAATTTAATGCCGACTTTAAACAATAGTGTTGAAAATCAACTCTCATCTTCTACTTCAGCAAATTTCTTAGAATTTGATGGTGTTGCCAAAATTTATCCCACTGCTAAAGGAAGTTACACAGTTTTAGAAGATGTCAACTTCAGTGTCAAAGAAGGAGAATTTATCTGCGTCATCGGTCACTCTGGTTGCGGTAAATCGACTCTTCTAAGTATGGTATCGGGATTAAATAAACCGAGTATCGGAGAGATTCGTTTAAGAAATCAACCCATTACTAAGCCAGGCCCTGAAAGAATGGTAATTTTTCAAAACTATTCCCTTTTACCCTGGAAAACTGCTTATGAAAATGTTTATTTAGCCGTCGAACAAGTTTATAAACATAAATCTCGCCAAGAAAAAAAAGAAATCACTTTAGAACACTTAGAATTAGTAGGTTTAAGCGAAGCAGCTAATAAAAAACCAGGTCAACTTTCTGGAGGCATGAAACAAAGAGTCGCGATCGCTCGTGCTTTGGCAACTCGTCCTGAAGTTTTAATTATGGACGAACCTTTTGGAGCATTAGATCCCATTACCAGGGAAGAAATGCAAGAAGAATTGCTCAAAATCTGGCAAGATCATCGCTGTACAGTACTCATGATTACTCATGATATCGATGAAGCCTTATTTTTATCAGATCGTTTGGTAATGATGACTAACGGCCCTGCTGCCAAGATTGGAGAAATTATCGAAATTCCTTTTGCTCGTCCTCGCGATCGCATGAAGTTAATGGAAAATACTCAATATTTTGAACTGCGTAATTATGCTCTAGATTTTCTCTATCGTCGTTTTGCCCATGATGATGCTTTGGAATAATCCAGGCTAAGTGGTGCAGAAAACGAAAAGGAGACAATAGTGGCTCTGCCAAATTTTAAGAATTACTATAGAAATAAAGTAGGCAATAGTTATTATTATTTTTTGAATTTACCAAAGAATTTTTAACTCAATCTTGACTGATTGTGAATGGCACTGAGTTCAACTTATAGTGTCATTTTTTCTTTTTGAACTGTATCAACTGCCTGCAAAATTATTATGCAATTTAGTAATTTAACTTATGCTAATAAGACATCAAAATTCCCTAAGTAAGATTTTTTTGTAACTAAATATACGAAAAACTTCATTTAATCGTGTGAATCTAGTATCGCACGCTCAGATAAATAGTTGATTTAAGATACACCAAAAAGCTTGTAGTTTTTAAAGATTTTTTTTACTTGAATAAGAAAAAATTCTCATGGTTCAAGATTCATCATCAACTATTAGTAATCAGAAAAATAATTTCTGACTAATTTAAAGCTTAAACAGTATTATTGTTGACCCAAAAATAGTTTCAAATCTAGTTCGTTAACCTGAAGGAAGGTAAAAATGCTTGGAGAAATGTGGCAATTCAGGGGTAGATATAAAATCTTACACATGACCTGGTTTGCGTTCTTTCTATCGTTTGTAGTTTGGTTTAATTTAGCACCTTTAGCAACCTCGGTACAAGCAGATTTAGGTTTAACAGATGCTCAAATCAAAACTTTGGCTATTTGTAATGTTGCTCTAACAGTACCAGCCAGAATTTTAATCGGAATGTTGCTAGATAAAGTCGGTCCAAGAAAAACTTATTCTCTTTTATTAATCTATGCAGCTATTCCTTGTTTAATCTTTGCTGCCTCACAAACTTTTACTCAGTTGGTAGTTTCTCGTTTACTACTAAGTATCGTTGGTGCAGGTTTTGTGATTGGCATCCGTATGGTAGCAGAATGGTTTCCACCCAAAGAAATAGGTTTAGCCGAAGGTGTGTACGGTGGTTGGGGTAATTTTGGTTCTGCTGCTGCTGCTTTTACTTTACCAACAATCGGTGCTTGGATTGCTTTAGGTGCAACTAACCCAACTACAGGAGAAGCTTTACTCAACTGGCGTGGTTGTATCGCTGGAACAGGTATTATTGCTGCTCTCTATGGCATACTCTACTTCTTTAACGTTCAAGATACTCCTCCAGGAAAAGTATATCGTAGACCACGAAGTGCTAGAGGGTTAGAAGTTACTACTAAGAGAGACTTTTGGTTTTTGATGCTGATGAACATTCCCTTAACTGGAATTTTGATGTTGCTCGCTTGGCGTTTGATGAAAGTCCAGTTATATGGCACAGAAACTATGTATCTTGTCTGGATTGGTTTACTGGGTTTATACCTGTTTCAAGCTTATAATTGCTGGAGTGTTAACAAAGATCTCTTAAGTGGTAAAAAACGTTATCCTGCTGATGACCGCTACAATTTCTCTCAAGTTGCTATCCTCGAACTTACCTATTTAGTTAACTTTGGTTCTGAATTAGCTGTGGTTTCAATGTTGCCTGCGTTTTTTGAAGGTACTTTTGTTCTCTCAAAAGCTCAAGCAGGAATGATTGCTGCTAGTTATGCGTTTATGAACTTAGCTGCACGTCCTGGTGGTGGTTTGATTTCCGATAAACTAGGTAGTCGTAAACTAACAATGGCTGTCCTTACTGCTGGAATGGGTATCGGTTATCTGATGCTTGGTTCAGTTGGCAATAGTTGGTGGTTACCTTTTGCCGTAATTTTAACGATGGCTTGCTCTTTCTTTGTTCAAGCAGGAGAAGGTTCTACATTTGCGATTGTTCCTTTGATTAAACGCCGAGTTACTGGTCAAATTGCAGGAAATGTAGGTGCTTATGGCAACGTTGGTGCGGTGGCTTATTTAACTATTTATAGTTTGCTGCCTACTTGGTTAGGAGGCGGAACAGAACCTTCACCAGCAATTTTGGCACAATCTAATACTTATTTCTTTCAAATTATGGGAGTAGCTGCTTTAATTGTTGCGGGTTTATGTTTTTTAATACTTAAAGAACCTAAAGGCTCTTTTGCTGAACATCATGAAGGGGAAGAAGAAGTTGTAGAAACTCCAACCATGCACACAGAAATTAAATTTTAACAGAAGAAAGCCTGGGGAAGAAATTTTTATTAGTAGCGTGGGCATTGCCTACTCTACTAATTTTTGAAGATTGTTTGAATTACTTGATATTTACTCAAAAATGTTTGTTGATAACAAAAACAAAGAAAAATAATGTTTATATTTAAAATTTATAAAATCAGAAATCTTATTGATTTAAAAAGAAAATAACATTTATTACTTTTTTTTATAAAAAAAATTGCTTGTAATTGAGCTTGAAATTATCGTAAAAAAATTTGATTAAGTTACATAAATTCCCAAGAGCCAACTTGCCATTAATGAATTGGAGAGAAGCAAAGTGACCGAACCAACCAAAACATTATGTCCATACTGCGGTGTAGGTTGTGGCTTAGAAGTCTTACCTCCAGCACAACCAGGTAAAGCCACTAATCGAGATCAGCAAGGTAATCCGATTTGGCAAGTTAGAGGCGATCGCTCTCACCCCTCTAGTCAAGGTAAAATATGTGTTAAAGGTGGTACAATCGCAGAATCTCTCGATAAAAACCGTCTCAAGTATCCAATGATCAGAGAGTCTTTGGATCAGCCTTTTCGTCGCGCTAGTTGGGATGAAGCTTTAGAAAAAATTGTTAATCGGATTCAAGAACTTAGAACTACTCAAGGTTCAGACTCTATCTGTATGTATGGTTCTGGACAATTTCAAACCGAAGACTATTATATTGCTCAAAAACTGCTCAAGGGTTGTTTAGGTACTAATAATTTTGACGCCAACTCCCGTCTGTGTATGTCTTCGGCAGTAGCAGGATATACCCAAAGTTTTGGTTCGGATGGTCCTCCCTGCTGTTACGATGATTTAGAGTTAACCGATTGTGCTTTTTTAATTGGAACCAATACGGCTGAGTGTCATCCAATTGTGTTTAATCGCTTGCGAGTTCATCATAAAAAGAACCGTAAAGTAAAAATGATCGTTGTCGATCCTCGTCGTACTCCTACTGCTGAAGCTGCCGATCTACATTTAGCGATTAAACCAGGTACAGATATCGATTTACTCAATGGTATCGCTCATCTGTTGCTGCGTTGGGGTTATCTCGATACTTTATTTATTGACGAATGTACTCAAGGTTTTTCTCAATATACCGAGGTAATTCAACATTATCCCCCTGAAGTCGTCGCTCGAAAATGTGGAATTCGCATCGATCTACTTGAACAAGCTGCTCGTTATTGGGGAGAGTCGGAAAGAGTACTTTCTTTGTGGTCGATGGGAGTCAACCAATCTTCCGAAGGCACGGCAAAAGTTAGAACCATTATTAATCTGCATTTAATGACGGGAAATATCGGTAAACCAGGTGCTGGTCCTTTTTCCCTGACTGGACAACCAAACGCAATGGGTGGAAGAGAAGCAGGAGGACTTGCCCATATTCTACCTGGTTATCGTGTAGTTAAAAATCCTCAACATCGAGCAGAAGTAGAACAATTATGGGGTTTAACACCAGGAAGTATTTCTCCTAATCCAGGTAAAGATGCTTGGAGTATGATTACAGGGTTAGAAACAGGAACAGTAGGTTTATTGTGGATCGCTGCAACCAATCCTGCTGTTAGTATGCCCGATCTAGAACGAACCAAACAAGCTTTAATGCGATCGCCTTTGACAGTTTATCAAGACGCTTACTATCCCACCGAAACTTCTGCTTATGCTCATATTTTGTTACCTGCTGCTCAATGGAGCGAAAAAACAGGAACAATGACAAATTCAGAACGAGTAGTTACGCTTTGCCCGCAATTTCGTGAGCCTCCAGGAGAAGCTAAAGCAGATTGGGAAATCTTCGCTGAAGTTGGTCGTCGTTTGGGATTTACTCAAGAGTTTAATTTTACTAATTCTGAAGCAGTTTACGCCGAATTTGTGCAATTAACACGCGACCGCCCTTGTGATGTCACAGGCTTGAGTTATCAACGTTTACAACAACAAGGCCCAATTCAATGGCCCTGTCCCCTGGAGGAAGAGGGGGAGATAGGGAGAAAGGGTGAAGCAGAAGAAACTGGCATTTTTTCCGCTTTGTTTAAAGAAAAGAAACAGGAAAAAGTAGCAAAACGTCTCTATACCGACGGAATCTTTAACACTCCTGACGGTAGGGCAAAATTTGCAGCTTTCCACTCCAAAGGATTGGCAGAACCTCCTAACAATGAATATCCTTTCGTATTAACTGTCGGTCGAGTTTACGAACACTGGCACACCATGACTCGGACGGGAAGAATTGAAAAGATTATGAAAAAACAACCTCAACCATTCTTAGAAATTCATCCCCGTGATGCTGAACAATTAGCAATTGAAGAAGGGATGTTGATAGAAATTCATTCTCGTCGCGGTAAAGGAATTTTTCCTGCTAGAATTACTAAAGCGATCGCGCCAGGAACAGTTTTTGTACCCATGCACTGGGGAGCATTGTGGGCAGAAAATGCTGAGGCTAACGTCCTTACTCATCCAGAAGCTTGCCCCATTTCCCTTGAACCAGAATTAAAAGCCTGTGCAGTAAAGTTAATCCCTGTTAAACCAGAATTGCAACAAGAGCGGTCGCTTTTTCAACAAAAAGCCAAAGAATCTGTATCAGTATAAATTTCAGTTACCTTGTCGCCGACACGTCTGTACAAAAGCGCGAAGCTTCAGAAACGTGAAATGAAGGATCAAAGTAGCAATTAACTATTAGCTATCAACCATCAACTCAATAGATCGAGAAACGCTATAATTAATGCCAATCTTAAAATTTCTTACCTAGAATTTTTAGACAAAATAGAGAAGTTTGATAAAGCGAATGGCTGCTAGAAAAACACAGAATGTAGTCTAAAATGCTTTCTATGGGGGAAAGCAAGTAAGTAATAAGCAAGCTATTAATACGGGATAATTTATGTTTGATGCTCTAGCAGAACGTTTAGAAGATGCGTGGAAGAAACTGCGCGGTCAAGATAAAATCAGCAAATCTAATATCCAAGATGCTCTTAAAGAGGTACGTCGTGCTTTATTAGAAGCTGATGTTAACCTTCAAGTAGTTAAAAATTTTATTGCAGAAGTTGAAAAGGAAGCTAATGGTGCGGAAGTCATCTCTGGAGTAAACCCAGGACAACAATTTATCAAAATTGTCTATGACGAGTTAGTCAAAGTGATGGGGGAAAGTAATGTTCCTCTAGCACAAGCCGACAAAGCTCCTACTATAATTCTAATGGCAGGTTTACAAGGTACAGGGAAAACTACCGCCACTGCTAAATTAGCTCTTTATTTGCAAAAACAACAACAAACTTGTTTAATGGTCGCTACAGACGTATATCGTCCTGCTGCGATCAATCAGTTGTTAACTTTAGGCAAACAAATTAATGTTCCTGTGTTTGAAATGGGAACCGATGCCAATCCTGTAGAAATTGCTCGCCAAGGAATTGAGAAAGCCAAAGAATTAGGTGTAGATACGGTGTTGATTGATACTGCGGGACGATTGCAAATCGATCAAGACATGATGGCAGAATTAGCTCAGATCAAAGAAACCGTTCAGCCTCATGATACTTTATTAGTAGTAGATGCCATGACTGGGCAAGAAGCAGCCAATCTTACCCGTACTTTCCATGAACAAATTGGCATTACAGGGGCAATTCTGACCAAATTAGATGGTGATAGTCGTGGTGGTGCAGCTTTATCGGTAAGACAAGTATCGGGACAACCGATTAAGTTTGTCGGTGTCGGGGAAAAAGTAGAAGCATTAGAACCTTTTTATCCAGATAGACTAGCTTCCCGTATTCTCAATATGGGAGATATTCTGACTTTAGTAGAAAAAGCTCAGGAAGAGATTGATTTGGCTGATATGGAAAATATGCAGTCGAAGATTCTCGAAGCTAAATTTGATTTTAATGACTTCCTCAAACAAATGCGCTTACTGAAGAATATGGGTTCTTTGGGTGGGGTGCTGAAGTTGATTCCTGGGATGAATAAAATTAGTGGTGCGGATTTACAAAAAGGAGAAACCCAACTCAAACGCACCGAAGCAATGATCAACTCGATGACCAAAGAAGAAAAAAGTAATCCTGAATTACTGGCACAGTCTCCTAGTCGTCGTCGTCGTGTGGCTAAAGGTTCTGGTTTTGAAGAAACTGATGTCTCCAAACTAATTAAAGATTTTACCCGAATGCGATCGCTGATGCAACAAATGGGTAAAGGAATGCCTGCTATGCCTGGTATGGGTGGTATGCCTGGTATGGGCGGAATGCCTGGTATGGGCGGAATGCCTGGTATGGGTGGTATGCCTGGATTTCGAGGCTATCAAGGCGGTTCTAAGAAGAAGAAAAAAACCAAGAAAAAGAAAGGTTTTGGTTCTTTATAAGATTGTAAATTCTTGATGATGATTTTCTGAAGTTAAATTAGGAATTTGGAATTTTGGATAAATCGCTTACAATCATAGAGGAGAATTTTGAGGTAATATGGTCAAACTGCGTTTAAAACGATTCGGCAAAAAAAGAGAAGTTAGTTATCGAATTGTAGCTATTAGTAGTAGAACTCGTAGAGATGGTCGTCCTCTCGAAGAGTTAGGTTTCTACAACCCTAGAACAGATGAAACTAGATTAAACGTTCCTGCAATTGTGAAACGTCTCCAAGATGGAGCGCAACCTACAGATACAGTACGGAACATTCTCGAAAAAGCCAAAATTTTTGAACAAGTTCATGCCTAACAAGACAACTTTGTCTGAAAAAAAGAACAATGCCAGTCCAGATTATATTGGGCTGGTTCAGTTTCTGATTCAACCTTTTTTAGACGATCCAAAATCTTTGTCAGTTGATTGCGAAGAAATTAGCAGCAAACAAAAAGTTTGGTTAAGGGTAGCCTTTGATCTCAACGACAAGGGTAAAGTCTTTGGCAGGGGTGGTCGCAACATTCAAGCAGTTAGAACGATTTTAAATACGGCTGCTACTGCTGTAGGTCAATCAATTTATTTGGATGTCTACAGCGACCAAGACGACAAACCTAACTTCAATCCCTTAAATCGTGGACAAAATCGCGATCGCAGACCAAACAATTTTAAAGGCAAAAAGCCGATGGGAAAAACCCGTTTTCGGCGTTCTCAGAGTGGTTAGCTAGCATTTGTTTCTAATTGTAGCTAGCTCTACTCCTAATTGAATGGCTGCCTTCATGCTGTTGGGATTAGCTATACCTTTACCTGCAAGATCAAAAGCAGTACCGTGATCGGGAGAAGTACGAATAAAAGGTAAACCAATAGTAGTATTGATCGCCCGATCAAAAGCCATTAACTTTACAGGAATTAGACCCTGATCGTGATACAAAGCAAGATAAGCATCAGCAGCTTGCGATTGAATTTGGTAATCATAGTTGCCATACCAAGCTTGACCAGGTTGAACCCACATTGTATCCGGGGGAATTAGTCCAATTAATTGAGTTTGGGGACGTTTTCCGCGTTCCTCCTCTAACCAAAATTGTAACCATTGTTTTTCTTCAACTCCAAGTTGTCCTGCTTCTCCGCTATGAGGATTTAACCCTGCGATCGCAATAGTTGGGTTTTCTATACCAAAATCTTGATGCAGACATTCAATTAATAAATCTAGTTTTAAGGACATCAATTGCGGATTTAAAGTAGATGGTACTTCAGCTAAGGGAATATGAGTAGTAGCCAACAAGGTTCGCAATGTCCAACTAGTATGGGGAGATTTGGCGACAAATAGCATCCCAAATTTATCTACTCCTGCACGAGTTGCTAAAACTTCTGTTTGCCCTGGATAATTGTATCCTGCTGCTTTCCAGAGAGATTTCGCAATAGGTGCGGTAACTATAGCTTGAAATTTACCTTGTAAAGTTAAAGTAATTGCTTCTTGTAAGTAATTAAAACTGTCTGCACCTGTATCCACATTACCTTGACCAAAAGTAAGGGATGTTGGACTAGGTAAATCAATAATATCTAGGTTTTCTGGATTGGCTAAATCTTGTGGCTTGAGATTACTATTTTGTTGTAGATGTTTATAGGTAGTTTGTAAATAATCGCGATTACCAATAATAGTAATGTAGCAATTTTCAGTAATAGATGAATCTGCTAAAGCTTTGAGGATAATTTCTCCGCCAATTCCCGCAGGATCGCCGAGCGTGATTGCTAAGTGAGGAAGTTGAGACATAATTTAGAGAGCGATTAATTAAAAATCAAGACTACTTAATGATTTACAATACCAATATTGAGTTTAAGCTGGTTGACTATTAAGGCACTCGCGTGTTTAGTAGTTAAGTTTAAAGTTAATTTTAGTCATTTTAATAAACAATACGGAGAGACTATCATGAGTGCAGAGAGTATGTTGTTTAACGGAGCGATTTTGTGTATCGTTCTAATTTTAGTAGGATTAGCTTGGGGCTTTTTACTACTAAAAATCCAAGGTGGCGAAGCAGAATAAGAGATCATTCAATCATAAAAACTTAAAATTGGATCGGTAGCAATTGCACCGATCTATTATTATTTAAAATTTAAGGATGAACTCTAAAGCAAAAGCGCTCTGCTAGTTTTCGACGTACTAGGCTACGCCACCCTTCGGGAAGCGTGTCCGCCTGAAAACTTCAACAGATACAGTAATTGTTTGTTATTTTTAAAAAATTAGAATTAAAACAATAAATAGCGATCGCTTCAGTTTAAAACACTATTACCTACCACCCAATCATCTGAAGCAGGAGGTTTGGGCTAATGTTTAATTACTTTCAAACCAAAACGATTGAAACTAGCGGGGCAAAAATTAACTTAGTTATTGGTGGACAAGGAGAACCTCTTTTGTTACTGCATGGTTATCCGCAAACTCATTTGATGTGGCATAAAATCGCTCACTTATTAGCTGAGGATTTTACTGTGATTGCTACTGATTTACGAGGTTATGGTGCTAGTTCTAAACCACCAGGAGAACCAGATCATAGCAACTATGCTAAACGAGTCATGGCACAAGATCAAGTTGAGGTGATGTTTCAATTAGGTTATGAAACATTTGCTTTAGTTGGTCACGACCGCGGTGCAAGAGTAGCTCATCGTCTTACTTTAGATTATCCTACCAAAGTTAAAAAATTAGCTCTTTTAGATATTTTACCCACCTACGAACTTTATGCCAATAGCGATCGCGAATTTGCTACGGCTTACTATCATTGGTTTTTTTTAATTCAACCCTATCCTTTTCCTGAAACTTTAATTAGTAATAATGCAGAATATTTTTTACGTCATTGTTTGAGTCAATGGAGTAAAGTAGACGATGCTTTTACCCAAGCAACCATAGCAGAATATCTTCTTTATTTTGACGATTGGGCAACTATTCATAGTACCTGTGAAGATTATCGTGCTGCTGCTAGTATCGATTCAATTCATGACCAATTAAATAGAGAGCAAAAAATCACTTGTCCTCTTTTAGTTTTATGGGGAAAACAAGGCATAATTGGGAAAAAATATGATATTTTAGCAAGCTGGACAGCTAAAGCAATTAATGTTCAAGGAAAGGGGCTTAATTGTGGTCATTTTTTACCTGAAGAAGCCCCCAACGAAACTTATTCAGCTTTAAGAAATTTTTTAGTTGTTTAATTAAAAATTAATATTATTTAGCTCAGTTTTTAGTTAAAAAGCTGCTTAAATTTACTTAATATAATTAGCACTTATCTGAAAAACTGATTGCTGCAAAACCACAGGAGATAATTGATTTTTTTGATGAATAGAATCGGCTGCTTGACTAGTTAAGAAAAGCAAGAGCAATCCAAAAAGAAGATCTAACCACAATTCTGATAATCTTTGCATAGTTTTATTTTATTTATTTTTTATTAATTAATATTATGACTCCGAAGTTACAGGTAAGTCTTGTTACTGAAAAAAAAATTACTTATTCTTTATAAAAGACATTTTAAGGTAAAGAATTTGTCAAGTTATCATTTGTTAGATTTTTTTTATTTAATTCTCTTTGCTCGCTTAATTTCACTGTTTGATTAAAAAAACGACACTTGATCATCAAAAAAACATCAAAATTACTTACTCCAAGCTCTAGACAAATCGCAACTCAATTAATTCTTTGTCCCAAATGACACGCCGTAACTATTTAGTAGTCAATTGTTGCCAAGGCTCATAGCGTTGAGCATAATAATCGAGAATTTTAATCAAACGCTCTTGGCAAGATGGTTCAATCGCTTGAGGGGATTCAATCCACAAAGCTTTAATTTGACTTTGATGATAATTAAATTTGTCTTGGCTTTCATTAGCTTGAGAAGTAACTGGATAGGAAATTAAACCCACTTCAACTCCTTCAACCTGTCTCAGATGAGCCACGACTTCGCGATAAACTGCTAAAGGTAAATTGGGATTAGCAAAATAATATTTAGTTTGTGGTTTGATGGTTAATTGCACGCTCACTATTAATGTTAGAGATAAAGTAATTGTATTTTCTCATTTTCTCCAGCTTCTGGTTTAGCTTTGGTATTAGAAAAAGCAAATTAGTTTGTTTACTCTTCGCGACTGTAGCAGTTTAAGATAAATTTATGAAAGCTAAACATATCTTCTCTGAGGATCGTTTAAAACAATAGTAAAAAATTAGAAACTTTAAGCATGAACGAAATTGCGGTGGGTAACAAAACAACAGATAATATCCGAACTGTCTCTGATGCAAAAAGAGATTTTTATCAACATCATACTCGTCCGATTAATTCAGTTTATCGACGGGTAGTAGAAGAATTATTAGTAGAAATGCATTTATTATCTGTCAATGTAGATTTTAAAAGCGATCCTATTTATTATTTAGGTGTGGTCACCTCTTTTGAACGTTTAATGCAAGGTTATCGACCAGAACAAGATAAAGAGTCAATTTTTAATGCTCTTTGTCGAGCCGTTGGAGAAGATCCAGAAAGAAATAGAGCGCAAGCAGGAAGTTTACTTAATCTTGCTAAAAATAAATCTCCTCAAGAATTAGTTGCTTGGCTTAGTGAACCCACACCATTAGAAAATTATCATGATATCATAGAACCAATTAAAGCGATCGCGTCTAATCCTCATTTTAAATATAGTCGTTTATTTGCGATCGGTCTTTACACTCTTTTAGAAGAATCTGATCCTGAAATTCTGAAAGATGTCAGTAAACGTAACGAGATTCTGGAAAGTATAGCTACTCAACTTCATCTTCCAGGAGAAAAAATGAACAAAGACTTGGAACTATATCGCAGTAATTTAGAAAAAATGGAACAACTACTCAGTGTGATCGAAGATGTTCTACAAGCCGGTCGTAAACAAAAAAATCAACCCAAACCAGAACCAGAAACTGCTGAATAGTTATTGTTTAAATCTACACTGATATAAAGTAGGGGAGTAATCCCCTTTTTAAAATTTTAACTAGAATAAGGTTCACCAAATAAAACTAAAGAACAGTTGAGATTGTTCATCACACTTTCACTCACATCACTTACTGCTAATCCAGCTACAGTACGACGACGTACAGAGCGTAGTATAATCAGGTCATAACTCTGAGCGCGTTCAATAATTGCTTTGGCAACATCATTATTACGAGTAGTTTTAATCATCACCTCGATATTTGGTTGCAGATATTCAACCATGCTTTTGAGTTGAGTTTTAAAAGATTTTAATTCTTCCTTGGAAGTTTTACGGTCACTAACATGAAACAAAGTAATCGCGGATTGATTTGCTTCTGCAAAAATTTGAGCAAAACGAATAACTCGTAAAGTTTCAGAGGTAATATTTTTAACAGGAACTAAAATTTGTTGGATATTAGTTGGTTGAGTTAACAACCGCATTACAGCCACAGGACAATGGGAACACCAAAAGACACTATCAATCACATTACCAAACAAACGTGAAAGATTTGGTCCTAATAGTCTTGAGCGCAAACGATTGGTTTGACTCCAACCCATGATAATTAAACTGGCGTTATGTTCTCTAGCAGTGCGGGTAATACCCTGAACAATATCATCATCAATCCTAATCACTGGTTTTCCTGGAATTTTAAAGTCTTCAGTAACAGTTAAAGCATTTTTTAATAATTGGCGACTGTGTTGAATAGCTTTGGTTAAATCAGGATCGTCCATATTAACCTGTGCTTTAGCGATCGAAACAGGAATAACTATTCCTGATTCATGGCGAGCAATTAAAGCACCCATTTCAATCAAATATCTCTCTGTTTGAGGATTAGCAACTGGTACAACCACTCGAAATAGAGGAGAAGGAGAGGTGTCATTAAGATTAAGAGTTTGTTCTGCTTGAGATGTTTGAGAAGCTAAAAATTGATTTGTCTGAGGACTCAATTGAGCAGCAACATCGGGAGATAAAAACCCTGAATCAACCACAGGATTAGAATTATCCAGGTCTAAATTGAGAACAAAATCTTGATTAGCTAAATTATTATTGGCAACGGTTAGTTTACGAGCAAATTTATCCGTTAAAATTGGACCCAAAATAGACGTAACCAGCATTAAAACAATTACTGTATTAAAAACTGATTGACTAATTACTCCAGCATTTAAACCGACTAAAGCAGCAGCTAAAGTAGCAGCTACCTGGGGTAAAGATAAAGACCACATGGTAATTGTTTCATCCCAACTGTAGTGATACAGTAACTTCACTACAAATGCAGCCAAAAATTTACTTAGAATGAGTCCACCAACAATGGCAAGGGTTAAGGGAAGCTCTGAACTAAGAGTTTTGATAAAGCCACTAATATCAAGTAATAAACCCATTCCCACAAAAAAACAAGGAATAAATAAGGTACTACCGACAAATTCAACTTTTTCTTTAACCTGACTTTTTCCAACTACATCATTTACTGCTAATCCTGCTAAAAATGCACCGACAATATTTTCTACATCAATAATTTGCGCTCCAACCGCAGCTAAAAATACTGCTAAGAGAATAAATAAAAATTGATTACTTTCTTGATTTCCTGTGCGACGAAAATACTCTTTACCCGCCCAATCAAAACCAAATAAAACTATTGCACTATAAATTCCTAGGGTAACTAACTGAATTACTAAACTTAGGGGAGTAAATTCTCCTGCATTAATTGAGATACAGATAGCTAAAACTAATAAGGCAGAAATATCAGTAAAAATTGTCGCCCCAATTGTAACTGTAACTGCCTGATTATTGACTATTCCTAAACGATTGACAATCGGATAAGCCAACAGAGTATGGGAAGCTAGCAAAGAACCGATGAGAACTGAAGCATTTAAATTCATCCCAAATAACAGTCCGATTAGCGTACCACAAGTTAAAGGGATTATAAAAGTAGCAAATCCAAATCCTAGCGAACGATTTTTAGTTTTACGAAAATCAGCTAAATCTATTTCTAAGCCTGCGACGAACATCAAATAAATTTTGCCGATATCTGATAGCAACTTAATTGTTTCGCTTTTAGGATCTAGTAATCCCAATCCATCAGAACCAAGAATAACCCCAGCAAACAACAATCCTACTAATCCGGGAAGTCGCAATTTTTCAAAGATTGGTGGTAGAGTCAGAATGACTAACAGTAGCAGGGTAAAAGAAACTATCGGACTAGTAATAAATTGGGCAAAGTTTTGTTCCATAGTGGCTCATAGGAAATAACCATCCTCAATATATGGGATAATTACTCTAAATCTTCCTTTCTAAAGAAGGATTTAGTTTCTACGAAAACTAATATAATTGAACTAATAGTTGAGCCTAGTTACTAGTTATGCGATCGCAATTGGAGGAAATAAACTGATAACTAGATCAAGATTAAGTAGCAAAACTAAGGATTACAGTATAAACAATAACCAGGCTCTGCAAATTTTTTACCCTGGGGATATATTCTAGTTTCTTGAAATTGGCATTTTTGACATTGATGTATTTCAGCCAAAATTAAGTTAGTCGGAAAATGACACCAAGCACAAGGTAAACCTTGCTTTTGTTCAATCTGATCAAATCCAGGACAACCACATTGAGGGCATAATTGAGCAATTTTTTGAATTAAATTAAGGGTCGCTTGTTTAATTACTTGCATTCGAGTAGGATTGCACATAGCTCGTAAATCTGTTTCTAGATAGACTGTGTCTTGAGCATTTTTTTGTAAGAGGAAATCAACTATTTCGATTAATGTTTTTGGTTGATTGATTCCTTTGAAAATTTCTTCCTGTCTGTTAGTATCGGGGTCAGACATTACTACTAAACTATGCTCAGGAAAACCAATCTGTTGAGCAAATTCTAAAGCTTCTGCACTATTTTTTACGTAGCGATGATTATAATTAGTTTCTGTAGATAATTGTTCTCCTACTATTTCCAGATTATTAACTCGGTCTAATAATAAAACTAATTCGCGATCGCAAGCAAGAAAAGGCAAATGAGGATGGGGAAAAAATGCTCCTTCACTAGCTAAAGCTAAAGTTTCTCCTGTTAATTCTAAAACCACTTCTGCTTTACGACGGGCTGCTGCCAATTGATTACCCACTCTAGGAATATCTCTAGTAAATGTTCCAAAGCGATCGCTATTAAAGTTTTCTGGTACAATGACTTTGACTCCAAATTCTTGAGCAAAAAGAGGAGCAATTACTTGTTCTTTTTGATGCATAGTTGCTAAAACAGCAGTACGATTCATCAACCAAGAATGATCTTTAGTTTGGTGATTCATGCAAGCATCCTTTGATTACCAATAATAAAAACTAAAGCGAGTAACTATCAGTAATCAAGTTAGATAGTACTCGCTATTTCAAGATAATTAAAACGCTCTCAGCATTCACAAAAAGAGGCAAGATTGACAATTAAGACTCTGCTAAATCTGCTTGTTCGATAGCTTCTTCATCTCCTTTAAAAGCCCAACGTAATAAAGGTGGAGCTAAAAAGGTAGTTAAAATTACCATAATAATAATGGCAGCTTCCAAAGGTTTACTCAGCACGCCACTAGCTGAACCAATTCCAGCAAAAACTAATCCTACTTCACCCCGAGGAATCATTCCTATCCCAATGGCTAAACGATTAATTTGCGGTTGATTAAAGACTGCCCAACCAGTGATCACTTTACCAATAATTGCCACTACAATTAAAAAAGCAGCAATAACTAACCCTTCACGATTTTCAGCAATTGCAGGATTGAGGACTCCTAAATCTGCTTTCGCACCGACGGTAACAAAGAAAATTGGCACTAAAATATCAGCAATAGGAATTACCTGTTGATCCAATTCTTTGCGTTTATCAGTTTCATCTAGAACTAAACCCGCAGCAAAAGCACCTAAAATAGCTTCCAAATGAATGGCATTAGCGATAAATGCCATTGAAAAAGCAAAAACAAGCGCAGGAATAACTAAATTACCTCTAGTTTGTAGTTTATCCGCGATCGCAATAAAACTTTTATTAAAAAACTTACCTAAAAAGATAGCACCAAGAAGAAAGACTGTAGCACTAACAATTAAATAAACTACATTGAGAAAATCTATTTCCCCTGTTTTTGCCAAACTAGCAACTACCGCTAAAACGATAATACCAAGAACGTCATCAATTACCGCAGCACCAACAATAATTTGACCTTCTTTAGATTTAAGATGACCTAATTCCGAAAGTACTTTGGAAGTAATACCAATACTGGTAGCAGTTAAAGCAGCACCTGCAAAAATAGCGGGAATGGCAGGCATCCCAAAAATTAACATTAAACCAATCGTACCAGCAGCAAAAGGAACAGCAACTCCTACCACAGCAACAATAGCTGCTTGATAACCAACTTTTTGTAATTCTCTTAAATCTGACTCTAAACCAATTTCAAATAAAAGAATAATTACCCCAAGTTCGGCTAAAACTGAAATAACTTCACTTTGGGCAGCAAAAACACTCTCTGCACTTTCAGGATTTAAACCACCAATCCCTTGTAAAATGGTCATTAAGACAGAATCACTAGCTGCTGCACCTGTTTCAGGAAAGACAATTAAATGAAAAGCAGAAACCCCGACAATTACACCACCGACTAATTCTCCTAGTACCGGAGGTAAATCAAAATACCGAGAAATTTCTCCTCCTAGTTTACTAGCTAGATAAATTACCACCAAACTGAGTAAAACTGAGGTTAAAACCATCGTCGCATCAGCAGATTCGGTTGCAGTTGCCAGAATTGGAGTTGGTAAAATATTGGTTAAAGCAGCAAATTCATTAACTATTAAATTAATCATCATAAATTTATTTTGGTTAATGGCAAACAAAAGTAGAGTGGGCAAAATTAGTTTTTGAGTATGCTATTGGTTTGCCCACCTTATTTAAAAGGCATAAATTTAGATCGCAGGATCGAGATTAGTAGGATAATCGCCAGTAGCATTAAAACCAGCTTCAACTACATTGCCACCAGTTAAAGTAACAGCTTGTTGTAGTGCTTCAAGACGATTAGGAATAAAGTTTTGGGCAGGAACAAATCTTTGAATACCTAAACGTTCTAAGCGAGTCATTACTTTTTGAGTTGCACCGACCACAAAAACATGAAGTCCTTTATCCGCAGCATCTTGAATGGCATTCTCAATCGCTAAAGCAGCAGTTACACCCACCATTGGCACATCACTTAAATCCATAATCAAAGCATCCGCATCAGGCATAGCTGAGTGTTCACGAGCAATAGCTTTTGCAACGCCAAAGATCATTGGCCCGCTGAGATAAAAGAGGAGAACACGACCATTAGCACGGTCTAGTAATCGTTTTTCTTCAGGAGTCAGATTAATATCATCATCAGCATCACTAATAGTCTTAACTTCTTGAGAGCGAAGCTCAGAAAGACGATCAATGGTTAAAATATTAGCAATAAAGACCCCAACACCAACTGCAACAATCAAATCAACAAAAACAGTTAGAAATAACACACCGTACATAATCAAAGTACCTTTAACTGATACTTTGTGAGAACGTTTGAGGAAACTCCAGTCGAGAATATCTAACCCCACTTTGAGAGCAATACCTGCTAATACTGCCATGGGAATTGGTTCGGTTAGGTTAGCAGCACCCAAAACAACTACTAATAAAATTAAGGCACGAGTAATACCAGATAAAGCGGAAGTAGCACCAGTCTGAATATTAACTACTGTACCCATCGTTGCACCAGCACCAGGTAATCCTCCACAGATACCAGAAACTAAGTTACCAATACCTTGCCCAATTAATTCTTTATTCGATTTATGTTCAGTACGAGTTAAACTATCAGCAATTACTGCGGTGAGTAAGGTATCAATACATCCCAACATTCCTAACACAATTGCATCAACAAAAATAAGTGTTAGTTGAGCAGGAGTAAAAACGGGCATCTGGAATTGTGGTAATCCCATTGGGATTTCGCCAATTCTTCTAATCTCTGCATTACCAAAGAAAACAAGGGAAACTACTGTCCCAATAATCAAAGCTACTAATTGAGGTGGAGCATAGCGTTTGAATTTCGATGGCATTAAGAAAATAATTGCCAGGGTTAAAATTCCTAAAATAGCTTCTATGGGATTAATATTGGAAAGCAGTTCGGGTATTGCTTGAACTGTACCTAATACCCCACCTTTTGGACTAGGTTGTCCGACAAAAGGAGCAATCTGAAGAATAACTAGAATCACTCCAATCCCAGACATAAAGCCAGAGATAACACTATAGGGCATCAGAGTGATGTATTTACCCAGTCTAAAGAAACCAAACAGAATTTGAAAAATCCCTGCTAACATAACAACGGTGAATGCCATCGCCATGCCATTTTCAGGATCAGAAGCTGTTAGCTTGGCAATTACCGCAGTCATGACTACAGTCATTGGTCCGGTCGGCTCAGAAATTAATGTCGGTGTACCGCCAAATAAAGCAGCAAAAAAGCCAACACAGACTGCACCCCATAAACCTGCTACTGGGCCAGCCCCAGAGGCAACCCCGAAGGCGAGAGCTAGGGGTAAGGAGACAACTGCGGTAGTTAAACCACCAAATAGATCTCCTCGTAAATTTCTAAAATTAATTTTGTTGGTTATGTTCATTGTCTCTAATTGATTTTGCTTTGGAAAATCTGAAAGATGAAATAAAAAGCTGGGATTGCAGTTTGCAGAGACGAAATACTTTGAAGACTGCCAGACGCGATCGCGCTAAAAATGAGCGAAATAATTAAAAGATAATTAAAGATTAAAACTTTTTGTGTATCAGTAACTATGCAATTTGCTCTAAAAAACTTGTCATTTTCATAGAAGAAGACAAATAGCTGAGAAACAGCCAAATGAAATTTTAAGCTCTAGAGTAAAGTAAACAAGTCACTGATATAGAAAGCGAGCAAATTAAGGCAGCAATCAGTTTCTTTGATTAAGATTTTTTTGCATAAAAACCCCTATTAACTTGATTTAGTTAATCCAAATTCAAATTTATGATTCAATTTTTTTTCTCTACTTACCGTTTTTAGTGGCAACGGCAAAAACAAAGAAAATCTAAAATTGATATTTTTCTATTTTTTTTCAAAACTCATAGTAATTAGTCTATATTAAAATCGCCAAAAAACAAATTTTAATAATTAACTTTTGTTAATTATCGATAAAATTTTTACTTATCAAATTTTGGGACGTGGTGAATTACGAATAAAGAGGACAAGATATGAACCGTAGAGATAATTTATGAATTATCCCTATAGAAAAATCTGATGTTATGACCAAATAACGTGGTGCTATATCACTACAAACTAAGGTTTTGATTGCGGATTTTGAGACGATTGTTGTTTAACAGCTTCGAGTAGTGCTTTAAGTTCTGGTTCTTGAGGATACAATTGAACTAGTTTTTCTAAAGGTTCAATAGCTCCTGGTAAATCTTGGAGAGCTAGACGAGCTTGGACTAATCCCTGTAACGCTGTTGGATTATTTGGTTCTCTAGCTAAAACTTTTTCGTAACCACGAATTTGTGCCTGTAATTGTTCTTCATTGGAAGGAGTTGTTGCTGTAGAGGCAGGAGGTTGGGAATCGTTACTAAAAATACTACCAACTAACATAAATGCAGTTGAGCCAATAAAAGCTAAACCAAACAGTAAAACTAAAACTCTTTGTAGCGTTTTTCGATTCATTGAACAGTCTTTAAACCCCAGGTATAAAAAGCAAGTACACCACTACCAAATCCTAACAAACATAAAATAACCAGAATCATAGTGGCTCGCGATCTACTATAACCTGCTGTTTGTAAATCCAGTTTAACTAATATTCCCGCAGCTAATAAGATAAAAAATTCGGCAAAAACTTCTAGCCATTGAACAATTAAGGCAAAAGCTAAAGCTCCGATAAATATTGAGAGAAAAGCTCTTGCTTCCGATTGCAGCCAACTATTGAGACTTACAGTCATCAAAGCAATTGGAGCAGTAAAAGCTATAGAAATTAATAAAATCCAAAAGATTCCTAACCCGTAAAGAAGAGAAGCGATTAGATCTTTTTCTAATACCCAATAAAATAAATTACCATGTTCAATTAAAACTACTGCCCAACGAGCATAAAGCCAACCGTAAGTAGCATAAGTAACAAGTAAAAGCGTTGTAGATAACCAAGAAACTTTTTTGAGCCTAAGCATTCATCATTAAAAGCTGGTAATTGGTAATTGATAATTGATAATTAAGGTGTAAGTTGCCCTGATTACCTATTACCCCTTACCTCTTACCGATAAGATTGTTTTTAAAACAAATCGCTGTAAAGTTCCCGAAAACTAGGACATAGCTTGGATAATGTAATCAAAGTATGGAGCAGCTTCTTTGGCATCTTCGTTAGTGAGAAGAGCTAAAGCAGCATCTTTCAAACAGCGAATTGCATCAACCATTCCAGGGACAGGAACGTTTAGGGAGTTATACATTTCTCTGACACCAATTAAACCAGTGTTTTCAATTGGTTCTTTATCTCCTGAAAGTACTCCATAGGTAACTAACCTTAAATACCAGCCAAAATCACGAATACACTGATTGTATTGCTTTTGACCGTAGGAATTACCGCCTGGAGATCTGTATTCAGGATGAATTCTGAATAACTCTTTACTGGCTTTATCAACAATTTTCTTTTCGCTTTCTGCTAAAGTTTCAGCAATGCGTACTCGTTGTTCACCAGTTGTTAAAAATTTTTTAATTCCTTCTAGTTCTCCGCTACTGGGATAGCGGAGTTCATCGTCGGCTTTGAGTATAACTTGACTAACTACGCTCATGATATTGCGATCAATTTAATTAACTTCAATAATCTTAGTATGTTAGCGACGGGCAATTCGTAAAAATATCTTGCCATTCGGCAGCAGATAAAGGTTGCTCGATCAAATTAATTTTAAAACACTGGCTAGCTGCTTTGGTCAAGACTTCTGAAATCTTAGCAGTAGAAAAATTAACTGAGTTGGGTAGTAAGTTTTTGATTGGTTGAGGGGCTGGTTGAGCAAAGACTTGAGTGTATAATTCTGGTTCGGTCGCGATCGCCATTGAACCATGTTGTAAAATAGCTTTACCTTGGCGTAGTTGCGCGCTACCAATTACTTTAGCTCCTGTTGCAGTAATTAAGTCTGCACTCGTTGCTGTGGCAAAACAATTATCTTGATCACGATAAGAACTAGTATCTTTACCATAAGATAAATGCAGTCCAAGCGATCGCCATCCTGTCATTAAAAACTGACAAATTTGTTGATAAACTTCTAATCTTTTCCCTCGCTCAAAAGAAGCAATAACTGCATAAGTCAGATCTCCTTGATGTAATACTGCCCTGCCTCCAGTCGGACGACGAACTATTTGCAAAGGTTTTCCTTGCCAAGTTAGCTCGTGCCAAAACGAAGGATAATCTTTTTGATGATAGCCTACAGAAATGGTTGCTTCAGACCATGTATAAAATCGTAAAGTAGGCGGATGTTGTTTTTGTTTGTGTTGTTGAAGTAACCAAAGATCTATTGCCATTTGAACTTCCCCAGAGGCTGACATTAAAGGAAGTAAACGCCAAACTTGTTCATTCATCAAGGAGGATCACTGCTAACTAATTCATGCCAAATTCTGCTTGTAAAGCTTCATCATTATCATCTGCAATTGTGGCAACCAAAGTAATAACTCGCGAAATTTCACTGGGGTAAAGATCTGTCAAAGTTCTTTGGGCGGATACGACTACTCGATTTTCCACAATACTAAAACAAGTTTCAAAAGTTCCTGCCCAATTCATTTCTAGCAATTTACGCATCAACTTTGTTTCATCTTTAGCAGGTAATTGCAGTACACTTGCCCAAACTGTTAGCAAGTCGTCTTCTGTTTCTCCTGTCAACTGAACAAATACTTCAACACTACCGTACTGAAATTTCCATAAAATGCCTTCGTCGCTATGATTCACCATAGCAGTATCTTCTTGATCTAAGCTGGAAATAACGGTTTCGATTACTTCTTGATGGCTAGATTGATTTTCCATGAATTCATCAATCAATTGATTGTTACCTAGGTCTAGATTTGCAACTTGATTACTCATAGCAATTTAATTTGATTAGTTAGATTTTGACATCACTTTGTTGATCGATTAATCTTCCTTCTGGTGGAAAATTATTTAGGGATGAAGAAACTTGTTTTTACCACGTAAATCTAGCATTTAGTTCCACAAGATCATGATTTTTTCGCCATTAATTTTAACTTTAGTTTGTCAAGAGAATAATTTGTAGCCTAAAGTTTAACCGCAAATTGGTTTTAAGAATTTCTTCTGGTTTTTAAGCTTAATTTTCTTAATAAAAATTTTTGTAGTTACTATACTAATTATGTACTTATGTTTATTTCCCATTACTTGCTTACAAGCCCATGAAAGTTAATTATCCAAAAAAACTCCAGAATTCTCTAAGTGCGCGGGATATTCTCAAACAAGTGATCAGCGATCGCGAAATTCACATGATCACTCTTAATCGCTATCGATTCAATGAACAGCATAGCTGTAAAGATTTGACTGATGTAATTGAAAAACTTAATGGTAAACCCAAAGAATTAGTGAGGGATTTATCTCATCATGTTGCCGATGAAGCTCGTCATGCGGTTTGGCTTACAGACTTATTGGTAGAATTAGGTGCAGATATTGGTACTCCCCCAGGAGTGTCTTATATTGGGGAGTTTGAAAGATTATTAGACCAAGATAGTTTTCAAACCGAAGAGCAACGAGAAGATGCCATTATTGCTGCTTTAACGGCGATTAACGTTACGGAAAAACGTGGTTGTGAATATTTCTCTGCTCATATCAACGCTTTAAAAGAAGCACCTCAACAGCGTGATTCTTCAAAGCGAGGAAACCTCGCCGAATCTAACGCTCAAACCGAAGAAAATATTAAAATTCGGGAAACTCTTGAGAAAATCTTTCCTGAAGAAGCCGGTCATGTTCGTTGGGGTAATCGCTGGTTAGCTCAAATTGCCAAACAAAGTCCCAAACATCGTCAGAAGGTAGAACAAGCCAAACAAAAATATGCAGCCATAGAACAAGCAGCCTATGAATCAGGAATGGATATTATGGCTGGTGCAGAGTTACGTCGTTTGAACCATCTGTTAGAAATTACTAAGACAATGCCCTTGTGGGAACGTCCTCAGTATCTGATCGAAAGGTTACCTGAAACTCTACTCGCCCCAGAATTACAATTTACTCGGATTGAAGCTGCTAAAAGAGCATGGCAAAGAGATCCTCAAGCTTTTATGGAAAAATTTGTTCCTATGTTCTTAAATGGCTTCAATAGTTTACAAAAACAACAGAAACAAGCAACCAAAGCATAAATAATCAACTTTTTGCTTCATTATGCTTGAATAAAGTCAGCGCCTGCGCTGACTGCATCTGGGCAGTCAAGACTTGCTCGGAGATATAGTTGTTTTAAATAAGAATGAAACATTTTTTCGGCTGAAAGCCTTTCATAGCAAGAAGAGATTGTCTCACTCTAAATTGAAATGACTATACTTTTGTGCTGAGCCAGTTTCTCCGTAATTTTACTAGTCTTATTCGATTTTGTTTATTTTCATTTACATTTGTTTAAGGCAAAAAGTTTTCATCAAGAATATCTGAAATACTCCACGGACAAGCAATAGGTAAATCGTGTAGGTCTGATTTTAAAGCAGCTTGTTTTCTTGCTTGCTGATAAACTTTATCTAAGCGGGAATAAGCGTGATTGTAGAGAGTTTTAGATTCGAGTAGGTTGGCTAATTCTGCACGGAAATTAATAATTTCTATTTCCCAACCTTTTCCTGAATAAACTTTTTCAGAAGTCCAGTAAGCATATAATAGTAAATGTTTTAAAAGTTGACGTAAATAGCTTTCTGTTTTTCTTCTTTGCTCATTGCCCAATGCTACTATTTCCTCTAAAAGATTTTCCCAATCGATTTGTTGAGTTTTTTTTTGTTTAATCTGTTCTGCAAGAAGATCGAGCCAAGCAACATAATCTTGTTTATATAAATTTAACTTAGTATCTATAGGTACGTTCATACTCTTTAGCTATCGATGTTTCAATTTCTGAAAAGGTTTTAGTAGGTTATAATTTGGCATAAGTAGCCTACTTATATTAAACATCAAAGACAATTTTCTTTAATTACTTCTATTTTTGAAAATCTCTACATTGCTTAACTTATAACTTGTTCGACAGGTAAATCGGTTACTATTTTCTTGTATTTTATGGTAGTAGTTATGATTGGTCAAAATCATGAACATTCTCATGCTTTCTTCAACCTTTCCTTATCCACCCACTAAGGGAAGGAAGCAGTTACGAACATTTCATTTGTTAAAACAGCTTAGTAAGAATAACTCAGTCACTCTTGTAAGTCAACCAGCAGAAGACGTTGCTGAAGAAGAGATTGAATATTTAGAAGAACAAGTAGAACAATTAGTAACTTTTTCTCCCCCAACCGCTTCAGATAATTTGGGAATTCTTGACAAAGCTAAAAGATTAGGAACATTTATTCAACAGGGAATTGCACCTCAAATTCTCGATAAATATTCTCCTATCATTCAAGAATGGCTCGATCATGCCTTTGCAAATGGACAATTTGATGTAATTTCTTGTCAAGATAGCAATGATGAAATTTATATTCGTCCTCAATGGCGAGAACAAAAAGGAATAGTTTTAGATCTTCATATTTCCGAATCTGGTAAATATAAACAACAGTTAGACCCCAAAACTCCAGAAAAAGATCAATTTAATTTGGGATGGCTCAGACGCTACGAACAGAATTATTTAGAAAAATTTAGTGCTATTGTTACTCTTACTTCTATAGATCGTCGTCTGCTTAAAGAATTAAATCCAGAAAGCCAAATCTTTGTTATTCCCAATGGAGTCAATTTAACTCATTTTTCTCGTCGTATTACTAATCAAGGTGGACAAAGACTTGTTTTCTTCGGTAAGATGGATAATGCTGCCAATATCGATGCAGCTTGTTTTCTCGCTTCAGAAATTTTTCCTGCCATTCGCCAACGCTATCCCGAAGCTACTTTAGAATTGGTTGGGGCAAATCCTTCCCGAGAAGTCTTGGCATTAGATTCACTAGCAGGAGTTAGGGTTACAGGAGAAGTAACTTCTGTATTGGAATATTTACATTGGGCTACAGTTTGTGTAATTCCTATTCGTAAAAGAATTGGTTTGACAAATCGTACTTTAGAAGCAATGGCAGCAGGAGTTCCTGTTGTTGGAAGCGATCGCGCTTTGGCTGGATTAGAAGTTGATGGTTCAAATGTACTACTTAGGGCAATGCGGGCAAATACAGTGGAAGAGTACGTTTATGCCATAGGTAGACTGTTTTCCGAACCAAAGTTACGAGAAAAACTATCAGAAAACGGGCGGTTTTTAGTAGAGAGCGAATACACTTGGGAAAAGGTAGGTCAAAAATACGAACAAGTATTATTTGAGGCTTGCCAGCAATCAACCTAAGTGTTATTAAATTAATTTTTATGTCACAAATAGCTGCCATTATTTGTACTCATAATCGAGACCGATATTTGGGGGCTGCTATTGATAGCTTGCTACAACAAAATTATCCAGATTATGAAGTAATTGTCGTTGATAATGCTAGTAGCGATCGCACTGCGGAAGTGGTTCACTCTCGTTTGCCTCATCCTCGTCTTAAATATATTTATGAACCAGTATTGGGGTTATCTGTCGCCCGTAATCGAGGTGCAAAAGAGACTCAAGCGGAAATTTTGGCTTATCTGGATGATGATGCGGAAGCTTCTCCCCAGTGGTTGAGAGAAATCGTGACTGCTTATAACAATAATGACCAACTAGCGATCGCAGGAGGTAAAGTAACTCTGATTTGGCCCGAGGGAATTATACCGCCTAACTGGATTTCAGAGGAATTGGCAGGAGGTTTAGGGGCTTATGATTTAGGAAATGAAATAATTTATCTTGATAATCCCAATCTTACTCCCCGTGGTTTGAATTATTCTCTTCGTCGCAGCTTTTTAGAACAAATTGGTGGGTTCGATCCGAACTTGGGTAGGGTAGGAAAGAACTTGCTGTCTAACGAAGAATTGTTTATGACAGAGTTAGCAATTGCCAAAGGATGGCAAGTGGCATATCTTCCCAATGCGATCGCAGCCCATAACGTCTCTCCTGAAAGACTTAAACCTGGTTGGTTTCTCAGTCGCAGTTGGTGGCAGGGCATTAGTGAATGTTATCGGGAAGAAATAGCTGGTAGAACCGGACTAACACAGTTTAATCGCGGAGGAGAAAGATTGATCAGAGGATTGTACAAAACTATCAAATATTTTAGTAATCCTGCCCTTCGTTTCGATAACTTTACCTACGCTTACGGTCAAATCGGCTATTTAAAAGCAGTGGTGCAAAATATGTTGCATCTTTCTAGTTGGTCAGAAAAAAGCTAATCAACTGATTGACATCTAATTTTTTGATTAAGAAAAGGTAGGAGGCAGAAGGCAGAAGACAGAAGAAAATGCGAATTACAAAATTTAAACTCACAACAGCCTACTTAATATAGATAATTTTATGAAAAAAGCCTTAATTTGTGGAATATCAGGGCAAGATGGGGCTTATTTAGCCAAATTATTGCTAGAAAAAGGCTACGAAGTCTACGGTACTTCTAGAGACGCTCAGATTTCTTCTTTTCGCAATTTACTGCGGTTAGGAATTCGCGATCGCATTAAGTTTGAATCTCTTGTTCCTACTGATTTTCGCAGTGTGTTACAAGTAATTTCTAAAGTTAAACCCGATGAAATTTATAATCTGGCAGGACAAACTTCAGTCGGACTTTCTTTTGAACAACCAGTTGAAACTCTAGAAAGTATTGCCACAGGTACACTCAATTTTTTAGAAGCAATTCGCTTTACCCACGCACCGATCAAATTTTATAATGCTGGTTCGAGTGAATGTTTTGGAGATATTGGTGGATTTCCTGCGGATGAAAATACGCCCTTTCGTCCTAGAAGTCCCTATGCAGTAGCCAAAGCGACTGCTTTTTGGCAAGTAGCTAACTATCGCGAAGCTTACGATATATTTGCTTGTTCTGGCATTTTATTTAACCACGAATCCCCTTTAAGACCCCAACGATTTGTCACGCAAAAAATTATTGCTGCTGCTTGTAATATTGCCAAAGGCAATCAGGAAAAACTTCAATTGGGTAATATGTCAGTCAAACGAGATTGGGGTTGGGCCCCCGAATATATCGAAGCGATGTATTTAATGTTGCAACAATCACAACCCGATGATTATGTCATTGCCACAGGAATAAGTTCTTCTTTAGAAGAATTTGTAGCCGAAGCTTTTAATTGTGTTGGTTTAAATTGGCGCGATCATGTGATTACAGATACTAGTTTATTACGTCCTACCGATTTAGCGATCAGTCAGGGCAATCCTGTAAAAGCTAAAGAAAAATTAGGTTGGCAAGCAAAATATAAAATGTCCGATGTCGTCAGGATGATGGTAGAAGCTTTTTAACAGTGATCAGTTACCAGTTACCAGTTACCAGTTAATAAGGAATAGGAAATAGGGAACAAAAAAATGATGAATTAGGAACGATGAATGCAGAAATTATTTAATTCATAATTCATCCCTCATCATTCATAATTAGTTTTTTGCCTTTTGCCTTCTGCCTTTTGCCCTCTGCCTTTACCAATGACCAGTAATTAATTAATCATGAAAATATTAATGTTATCTGCGACCTTTCCTTATCCCCCAACTAAAGGAGGTACGCATAATCGAACTTTTAACCTATTACAACCGATCGCCCTACGTCATCAAGTTACTCTACTGACTCAACGGGCGGAAGATGTTACTGAGGAAGATATTGCAGGTTTAAGGCAGTGGGTAGATGAATTGATTATATTTCCTCGACCCCAAGCTGTTAAAGCAGGAATATTAGCTAAAATTCAACGTTTTGGACAATTTATCCTTAAAGGAACTCCACCCAATGTATTATTTCTTTATTCCCACGAAATGCAAACATGGATCGATGATGCCGTTGCAGCAGGAAAATTTGAGGCTATTACCTGTGAACATAGCGTTAATGAAATTTATATTAGACCGCAATGGCAACAGAAATTAACCACGATCATTGATATTCATAGTTCAATTTATCGTACCTGTAAAAATCAACTCGAAACCAATACCTCAGAAAATCCCAAACGCGATCGCTTGTTTTTACCTTTGTTACGTCGTTATGAACAGCAATCTATTCGTAAGTTTTCCCATGTGGTGGTAACAACAGATGAAGACGAACAACAAATGCGTCGGTTTGTACCCAATGCCCAAGTTACGGTTATTCCTAACGGAGTAGATTTAGATACTTTTCCCTATCGAGAGAAAGATCTAGGCGGATACAATTTAGTTTTTGTCGGTGGTTTGGATTATTTTGTCAATATTGATGCTGCTTGTTTCTTTGCTACCGAAGTTTTTCCCCAACTTCAACAACAATTTCCTGATGCTACTTTAACTCTAGTTGGTTCTAAACCCGCCCCAGAAGTTCAGGCTTTAACCGAACAAAATCCTGCCATTACTGTTACAGGAAGAGTCCCTTCCATTGCTCAATACCTCCACCAAGCAACTGTCGCTGTAGCCCCTCTGCGTACTGGTTTTGGCATGAAAATTAAAACACTAGAATACATGGCAGCAGGTACACCTGTAGTGGGAAGCGATCGCGGTTTGGAAGGAATTGAAGTAGATAGCGATCGCGTTCCCCTCAGAGCTTTACGAGCTAATACTATTGAGCAATATCTTCAAGCGATCGCAACTCTATTGACTAACCCTTGTTTAAGAGCCGAACTTGCTAGTAACGCTCGAACTATGATTGAACAAGAATATACTTATTTGAGTCTAGCTAATCGTTACGAAAAAATTATTACGGGTTCTTATAATTTAATTACTGACCAGAAATGATTGAACTCTAGTTAATAAATCTTTAAACTTAAACGGTTTAGTTAGGTAGTCGTTAGCTCCTTTTAATAAAACAGCATGACGAGTTCCTTCATCATTAAGAGCCGTTACCACAATAATTGGAAATTTTTGTCCTTGGGAGCGAAGTTCTTCCAGTACTTTCCAACCATCTTTTAGCGGTAGTCTTAGATCTAAAAGCAATAACTCAAAGTTACCTGTTTTTGCCATCTCTAGGGCTTGTTGACCATCTTCTGCTACAGCAGTAACAAAACCATATTTCTGCAATCCTTTTTCTAGAAAAGCAGCTAAACGCACCTCATCTTCAGCAATTAAAATGCGGTTCATGAAAAATGTTTTATCAATAGATAATTGTAATTGTTTCACGAATAAGTATAAAAGAATTTCAATTGATCAATAATGAGGAATTAGGATATTTCACATACAATTGGCTTATTTTTGATTTATTTTACTAAAACCAAATCTTTTAAGTACCTAGGCAGAATTATTTGTGAGTAAGAGGTAGAAGATAGTAGATATGAGGTAGTTCAACTTACTACTTACTACCCTCTACCTTCTGCTTTACCTCTCGTCATTTAAAAACTGCTATATATCAATAATTATCAATAAGACAAATTAAATAATCTTAAAAATTTGATGAGAATTTTTTCATCTCATATCAAGTTGTGGTCATCATTTAAAATAAATTTTCTCCGCGTCAACCTATCCCTGTTTATCCTTGTCAATCATCAGATTCAACTATTTAAGCGAACCTAATCTCAGTCAGAGACGCTAAATTTTGAGACGATATCCCATACCTCTGACAGTTTCAATTGATTGAGAACCTAATTTTTTACGCAAATAACCAACATAAACATCAACAATATTAGAACCTGGATCGTAATCGTAACCCCAGACCAAATCTAATAGTTGTTGTCTACTCATTACTTGTCCTGGATGACGAAAAAATACTTCTGCCATAGTAAATTCACGCGCAGACAGTTCGATCTCACAATTGTTTATTTGCATTTTTCGAGTACGCAGATCCAAACTGACATTACCAACTTTAAGGATCATTTCTTCTCTAACATTAGTAGGATTGTAAGTTCTTAGTCTTACTTCAATGCGTGCTAATAATTCTTCAAAACTAAAGGGTTTGGTTATGTAATCATCTGCCCCTGCGCGTAAACCAATTACTTTATCGCTAATATCATCACGAGCAGTTAAAATAATCACGGGAATGGTTAATCCTTGCCCACGTAATTCTTCAAGAACCGATAATCCATCTTTACCAGGCAAACCTAAATCGAGGATAGCTAAATCGAATTTGGTAGAAATTGCCATTGCGATCGCATTTGTGCCATCTTCTACCCAATTAGTAGTAAAACCACGAGCGCGTAGACCTTTTTCAATAAAGGTAGCAATTCTAGCTTCATCTTCAACAATTAAAATTCGATTCATTAGAACAAGTTAGTAATTATAAATATATTTTTAATTAAATTAGACTGCTCGATCTAAAACTAAGTTGCGCCCTGATTCTATAGGTAAGACAATAATAAATGTTGAACCAATTCCTAAATTACTCTCAAGACGGATATATCCACCATGAGCTTCTGCGATCGCTTTAACGATTGATAAACCTAATCCTGCACCTTCAGAACGACGACGAGCATTTGTCGCTCTAGCAAATCTTTCAAAAATACGTTTTTGGTCGTTTTTGGCAATACCTTCGCCAGTATCCCTTACCCAAAACTCAACTCTGTCTTTATTCAAAGTAGAACCTATCGCAATGAGATTTTCTGCAACTGTGTGCTGAGTAGCATTTTGAGCTAAATTCATCATTGCTTGAGTCAAACGTTGACGGTCTACTACTATTTTACCCTTGGCAATGTTATCTAAACTCCACTGACGATCTGCTAAAGTTCTAGCTTTGGTAAAAAGTTCTTCGGTAAGTAAACCCACATCTACCGTCTCCAATTGTAAAAAATCTGGACGTTCTGCTTTAGCTAATAAAACTAAATCATCTACCAAACGATTCATACGATCAAGTTCATCCAAAACCAAATGCACAGTATCCGCTTTTTCTTGAGGATCATCACCCATCAACTCCAAATGTCCGCGAATAATTGTGATTGGTGTTCGCAGTTCATGACTAGCATCATTAATAAAGTTGCGTTGAGTAGCAAATGCAGATTCTAAGCGATCCATCATGTCATTAAACGTTTTACCTAGTTCGGCAATTTCTCCTTCTCCGCGGACTGGAATTCGTTGACTAAGATCTGATTCGTTGATTAATTTAGCTGTTTTATTTAGTAAGTTGAGTGGTGCTAGAATCCTTCCTGCTGCGAACCAAGCCAGGAATAAAGCAAAAATAAGAATTAAAATTTTAACTTCGATAATGACATCTAAAGCTTCTATTGCTTCTTTTCTTTCTCCTGCTGTAGCATGAGCAACTACAAAGACGCCTAGAGTTACTTCGCTGGTTTTGATCGGTAAAGCTTGGTAGAGAATACTACCAATATTGGGATCGGAAACTTTTATTTCTCCTTCTGATTCTTCGCTCAGATTTTGCCAATATCCCATTAATTGTGAATCTGGCTGAATCGGTTTTGGTAAACCTCTAGGGCTAGACTCATAAAATTCACCATCGACTATAGTAATTAAAAAGTTATCGTCTTCTGTTACTCTCTTTTCTAAGTATTCAGCAAAAATATCGGAAATTTTGCTGGTTGGAGGGTAATTTGGTTTGAGTCTTAGATTAGGTGCAGTGGTCGATTCGAGCAACTCTTCCAGCAATACTTCTTGAAAATCTTCAACTTCGTCGCTCAAGTAATCTCTAACCCGTGCATCAACCCTTGCAAATAAACGCTGTTTAATCGTGGGAACGGCGATCGCAACAAAAAAAACCATTAAGAAGACATACCAAAACATAATCACAGTACGTGCTTCTTTTAAAACTCGTAGTTTTCTTATTTTTGTAGCGTTTAATTTCAGACTATGCCATAAGTTCAAAACACCATTTTTCACATTTAGGGTTTATTTTTAAATTTACTCACATAAACTAAAATTTACTAGCGTATAGTTAAAAACAAGTAAAAAACAAACTTAAGCTTTGACAGAGCTAATGTCGATAGTTAATTGTTGAGACCTACGGTAGTGCGCTTCGCTTATGTTAATGGTTGATTGTTCATCCCTCATAATTAGTAATTAGTAATTAGTAATTAGTAACTGTAAAAGCTAATTTAAAAATTGCCATAGTATTCTCGATACCAGTCGATAAAATGTTCCATGCCTTGAGTGATTGAGGTAGTGGGTTTAAAGTTGACATCTTTGATTAATTCATCTACATCTGCATAGGTAGAAAAAACATCGCCTGGTTGCATTGGTAAGAAATTTTTCTTAGCTGATTTACCCATAATTTGTTCAATTGTTTCAATAAATTCGCTCAATTCTACAGGGCTATGGTTGCCAAGATTATAAATTTTATAAGGAGGTTGAGTTTCTGAAGCTTGTGGGATTTTAGCTATTACTCTTACCATCGCTTCAATCACATCATCAATATAAGTAAAGTCACGCTTCATTTTGCCAAAATTATAAACATCAATAGAACGGTTTTCGGCGATCGCTTTAACAAATTTAAAATATGCCATATCTGGTCTACCCCAAGCACCGTATACTGTAAAAAAGCGCAAGCCTGTAATGGGAATTTGATAAAGATGACTGTAAGCATGAGCCATTAATTCGTTAGCTTTTTTGGTAGCAGCATAAAGAGAAATCGGGCGGTCAACATTATCGCTGACAGAAAAGGGTACTTTAGTATTAGCACCATAGACAGAACTTGAAGAAGCAAAGACTAAATGTTGAATTTGACTTTGACGACAACCTTCTAAAATATTGGTAAAGCCAACTAGGTTGCTATCGACATAAGTATGGGGATTTTCAAGAGAATATCGTACTCCTGCTTGGGCTGCTAAATGAACCACACACTCAAAATGATGTTGTTGAAACAGTTGAGCTATTAAAGAGCGACCGCTAATATCTAAATACTGAAAAGTAAATCCTGGTTGTGATAATAGTTGATTTAATCTTGCTTGTTTGAGCGCAACATCATAGTAATCGTTAAGATTATCAATTCCATAGACTTGTTTGCCCTCTGCTAAAAATCTTTGAGCTAAATGATAACCAATAAAGCCAGCTACACCAGTGATTAAGACTGTCATAATTAATTTATTTGTGGTCTAAATAGAATAGCGATCGGTAAAATTTAATGCTTGAAGTATAAGATGACTAATAAAACAAGGATAATGAAGAATGGTAATTGTTCCCGATTGTAAATTTCCAGGGACAAAATTAACCAATTCCGAGTTAGCTTCAAATTAGAGCGGTCTTTAATACTCTGTTTATTTTTAATACTGATTAATGATTCCAATGCCATTTTGGCAACACTAATTGCTTCTTTCTTGTCTAAAATTCAATATAAACCGATGGTTATAGTAGCTGCTTAAACCAAATAGATCAAATGCTAAACAACAAGGAATTTAGTCTTAAAATCCTTGTCGATCAATTAGCTAAGTTGTGTAATTTTCCGAGTGCTGGTCTAAGCTAGTTTGACTATTAAACACATGAACATCGACATAATTGATAATCTTGAAACGTTTCAGGCTCTCAAAAGCAATTGGGAATATGTTTATCAAGCAGATTCTGAAGCTCAGTTTTTTATTTCTTGGATTTGGATTGCTGGCAAACTCAAAAAATACGAAGAAAATAAATTGCCTTGGTTTATTTTGGCAGTCAAATTAAATTATGATGCTTCAGAATATGTTGCCTTTTTTCCTTTAGAAATTGAAATTAAACAATCTAATCCAGGTGATTTTTATAATCAACTTGCCACCGTAGGAGTAACAGATGCAGATTACTCAGGATTTATTTGCTTACCACAATACGAAGAAGAGATAGTTACTGCCTTGGCGCAATATCTTCAACAGCAAGAAACTTGGTCAGTTTTTGAATTAGAACACATTCTTACTACAAACAAGAAATTAAATCTATTTTTAAAAAAATTCGTTCAACCAGATTTTGAAATCCAACAACTTAACTCTGAGTATTTTACTAATTCTTTAGATGAAATTAATAATCAGATTATTCCTTATGTTGTTTTGCCAGATAGCTGGGATGATTATCTACAAAATTGTTTAAGTTCAAATACCAGACAAAAAATTAGACGTTTTTTTCGGAAAATCGAAAGCTCTGATGAGTTTCGCCTTACTGAAGTTGATGCAGACAATTTAGAACATCATATTGAAATACTGATTAAACTTTGGCGAGCTAATTGGGAAGGTAGAAAAGGCGCAGAAAGTTGTGATGCAATAGTGCATTCGATGAATTTAGAGTTACATCATTGCTTTGAGAATAATTGTTTATCTTTACTTATTTTATGGAAAAAAGAACAGCCTCTAGGAGCAATAGCCAACTTGATTGATAGAAGTAAAAAATCTATTTTGTTTTTTGTTGGTAGTCGAGATGAAACTTTTAAGGAACTACCACCTGGTTTTGTTCTTCATGCTTATGGTATTCAATCCGCCATTAATAATGGATTCAAAATCTACGATTTTTTAATGGGAAATGAGGCGTATAAATATTCTTTTGGAGCTAAAGAACGTTATATTCAAACTATTCTGGTTCAACGTCAAAACTGGATACAACAAAACAAAAAACTTGATCAACGAACTCTGCCAATTGCACTTGAGATTACTAAAAATTATCATCGAGCTAACCATCTGGTTGAGGCTGAAAAAGGATACCGTCAAATTTTAGCAGTACAAGCGAACCATCCAGAGGCACTATATGGTTTAGGTGTGCTTAGGCAACGTCAGGGACAATATCAAGCTGCTCAAGATTTGTTTAATCATTTAATTCAAGTTGAACCGAACCAGATCAAAGCTTGGTTTAGTTTGGGTAATATCTATCAATTTCAAAACCAGTTGAGCGACGCAGAACAAGCATATCAGCAAGCGTTAAATCTACAACCAGAGTCATCAGCTATTTCTTCAGCAATTTATCATAATCTTGGTTATACTTTTCAATTACAGAATAAATGGCAAAATGCGATCGCTTGTTATCAAAAAGCCCGAGAACTTCAACCTGATTCTGTAGAAGCTGAGGTGATTTGGGCTAATGCACTTGATACTCAAGGTCAATTATCTCCCGAACAACAAGCTGATTATGCTCTCAAAAATAGTGATTTGGGTAATAAACGACTTCAGGCAAGTGATTTTAGTGTGGCGATTGAATACTATCGTCAAGGGATCTCACTTAATCCAAAGTTGGCAGAGGCTCATTATCATTTAGGAGTAGCATTAGAAAAACAAAGTCAGAATAACTATCCAGAAGCGATTTCTTGTTATCAAAAGGCAATTGAACTTCAACCAAACTATCTCGAAGCAGAGGTTAGTTTAGCTAATTTACTTGATACTCAAGGCAAATTATCTCCTGAGCAACAAGCGGATTTGGCAATCAAAAATAATGAATTAGGAAATAAATGTTTACAGGAAGGTTATTGTAGTGTGGCGATTGAATACTATCGTCAAGCGATCGCACTAAGTTCAGATTGGGCAGAAGCTCATTATCATTTGGGAATAGCATTAGAAAAACAAAGTCAGAATAACTATCCAGAAGCGATCGCTTGTTATCAAAAGGCAATTGAACTTCAACCAAACTATTTAAAAGCAGAGCTAAGTTTAGTAAATTTACTTTATGCCCAAGGAAAGTTATCAGATCAACAAAAAGTAGATTATGCAGCCAAAAACAACAATCTAGCTCATCAGTATCGACAAGCAGGCAATTTAAAACTGGCGATCAAATATTATGAGCAAGCACTGGCATTAAATCCACAATTAGTAGATGCTCGTCATCAGTTAAGACTAGCGTTACAAGAACAGAGCGATCATCAAATCAAGATTAGTTGTGCCAAGCAATAGAAAGAAGTCTGGGATAACTACAGTTTGATTCCCAATACTTGAGTATGTGCGCCTCTTGCTTGAGTAACGCCGATAGTTCTTTCTGAAGCTTCAATCATGGGACGACGTAAACTAACTACTAAAAACTGAGCTTGTTGAGCTTGCTTTTTAACCATTTTTGATAGTCTGGCGACATTAGCACCATCTAAAAACATATCGACTTCATCAAAAGCATAGAAGGGAGAGGGGCGATATCTTTGTAGAGAAAAGATAAAACTAAGAGCGGTGAGAGATTTTTCTCCTCCAGACATAGAACTTAATCTTTGAACTGGTTTTCCTTTGGGATGGGCAACTAGATTTAAACCACCATTAAAAGGATCTTCTTCATCATCTAATTGTAAGTGTCCGTCTCCTTCAGAAAGTTCGGCAAAAATAGTTTGGAAGTTTTGATTAACTGCATCAAAGGCTTCTTTGAAAGCTCGCAAACGAAGGGTGGTAAATTTTTCAACTCGTAATAATAATTCGGTTCTTTCTGCTGCAATGGTACTTAATTTTTCTGAGAGTTCTTGTAACCTGGCTTCGGTTTTTTCATATTCTTCTAACGCCAGCATATTTACTGGTTCCATTGCTTCTAATTTTTTTTCTCCTTTACGAATTTGTTTTTGTAATTGTTCTAGTTGTTCGGAGATGTTATCAAAGGTAATTTGTTCTCCTGCTTCTGTTTCTTCATCGGTATTGATTAGTTGAGGTATATCAGGAATGGGATCGGGAAGTTCTTGTTGATGTTCAGCTAGTTGTTGTTGAAGATGTTGTAGTGTCTCTTTTCTTTCTTGTTGGGTGGTTTGTAATTTTTCTAGTTTCCAGCAAGTTTGTTGTTGTTGATTTTGTAATTTTCTAACCAATGTTTCAATGCGATCGCGTTCTTGTTTGGTTGTGCCTAATTGTTCATTTAGTTGTTGTAGTTGTTGTTCTGATTCAGTTATTTTTTGTTCGATTTCGATCAGTTGATGATTGATGGCTGATTGTTCATCTTTAATAGTTAGTTGTTCCTGTTTTAATTGAACTAGATGTTGTTGAGCTTCTTCATTTTTTTCGCTCAGACGTTGATATTGGCTTGCTGCATCTTTGAGTTGATTTTCTGCTTCTCGAAGAATTTTTTCTTGATGAGCAAATTCGTTTTCTTTAGTTTTAATTACTGCTTGAATCTGTTGCCATTCACTTTGGTTGTGAGATAATTCTAATTCATCTAGACGTTGTTGATATTCTTGTAATTTGATTTCTTGTTCGGGAAGATTGGTTGCTAAAATTTGTAAGCGGACTTGAATATTTTCTTGCTCTTGTTGATAATTTTGAAGGTTATTAGTTAATTGTGTTTGTTGTTTTTCTAAACGATTAATTTCTTGTTTAAGTTGTTCTAAACGAAGTTGTTTCTCTCTACCATTTTGTCTCGCTTCAGTTAATTCTTTGCCCAAATTCTTGATTTGAATTGATAAATCTGCTATTATTCTGTCATTGTCTGATAAGATGGACGCTATTTCTGTCAATCGCTGCTTCAAGGCTTCTACTTCTTCCGACTCTTTAGTAGAAACAGCCCCAAAATGCAAGCTAGAACGAGAAGATTGACTTCCACCTGTCATTGCACCACTACTTTCTAAGATTTCCCCTTCTAATGTAACAATTCGGTATTTTCCTAGATGATGACGGGCATGATTAAGACTGTCAAAAACAACGGTGTTATTAAAAACATAAGCAAAGATTTTCTGATAACGAGACTCACAACTAATTAAATTAACTGCCAGATCGATAAAACCCTGATTATAACGAAGCGTAGTGGTATCAAGATGACGAGGCGCTTGAATTTTATTGAGCGGTAAAAAAGTTGCCCTACCTGCTCGTTGTGCTTTTAGTAATTCAATTGCTTGGGAAGCAATTCGCTCATCTTCTACTACTAAACAGCCTAATCTTCCTCCCGCAGCAGTTTCTAAAGCAAGTTGATAATTCGCTGCTACTTGTCCTAATTGAGCAACTAAACCATGTACTCCAGGTAAATTAGCATTAATAATTACTTGAGTAGCATAAGTTCCTTGGGCTTCTTGTTGTGCTTGTTTGGTAGCTTCTAGTTTATCTAATTCTCTTTGTTTATCTCGTTGTTCTTTCAGCAGACGTTTTTGAGTATCTTGTTGAATTGTGCATTCATGTTCGGTAATAGTTAATTGTTGAGCAAGATGTTTGATTTGTTCTTCTGCTGTTTTGACTTGATCAGATAAATCATTGAAATTGTTTTGTTTATTAACCAGTTCCTCTTGAGTGGTTTGCAGAAGTTGAGTTTGTTCGGTAATTTTATTTTCTAGTTGAGATTGTCTTTCTATAATAGTTGCTTGTTCAGTACGTTGAGGATTAAGACTATCTTGAATGGCTGAAATTTGACGAGTAAGATTAGCTTGTTCTTGTACCCAAGCTTCTGATGCTGCTGCAACTTGATCTGCTGTTTCTCTAGTTTGAACTAGTATTTTTTTAGCTTGTTGAGATTTAGAAGATAACTGAGGAATAGTTTCTGTTTCTAATTTATTTTTGACTAAAGTAAGTTGTGCTAAATCCTGCTGATAGTTGTGCAGTGCTTGTTCATTTTTTGCTTGAGCTAATTGCTTTTGTTGAATTAAATTTTGTAATTCTGTTTGTCGCTGTTGTAGTTGATGACGTTTAGCTTTTTGAGTAGCTAAAGTAGACGCGATCGATAGTTGTTCTTCTTCACCCAATGCTTTGACACGAGTATTTAATTGATCTAATTGGGTAGCAGTTTCTGCAATTTTTAACTCTAATTGATTTAATTCTTCAGTTAATTGATTTGACTCTGTTTCACCTTGATTTATCTCTGCTAAAAGTTGTTGTTGTTGTTGGGTTAAGGATTGCCAAATCAATACTATTTCCCATAGCTTTTGTTGCTGAATTTTTTCCTTTAATTTCCGATACCTTTCTGCTTTAATTCGGTCTGCTGCTAAACGATCGCGACTACTAATTAGTTCTTGTTCAATAATATGACAATGTTCTTCTCTTTCGCGAACTTTTTCTAAGGTACGTCTACTTTGTTCAATTTTGCGATCAAATGCTGCTACTCCAGCTAATTCATCAATAATTTCCCTTCTTTCTTTGCCATTCATGGAAATGATGCGCGTAACATCTCCTTGTAAGACAACATTGTAGCCTTCAGGATAAATTCGCAAACGACTCAACTGTTCATGTAATTCTGTAGCGGTACAAACTTCTCCATTCATATAAAAAGTTGAGGAATAATTACCACCCTTCCCAACTTTAAGACGACGAGTAACTGTCCATTCATTGGAGGTTGATTTATCAATTACACCAACATTATTTTTTTGAGGTTCAAGGAAATTGTTTTCTTGATCGCTATGATGATTAATTTCTTCTAATGCCATTGAATTATTTGAAGACTCCACTGAAGAGATTACTTTTTGTTCAGCTAAATCTTCTAAATCCGAAATATCAAAAGTAACTGAAACAATTGCTTCCGATGTGCGACCATTACCATTATTATTATGTTTATGATTGACTAGATCTGGCAAGCGATCGGCACGCATTCCTTTAGAACTAGCTAAACCTAAGCAAAACAACAGTGCATCAAGAATATTGGATTTTCCCGAACCATTTGGACCTGATATAACTGTAAAACCAGGTAAAATCGGAATTTTTGCCGTACCACCAAAAGATTTGAAGTGAGATAGTTCAATGCGCTTGATGTGAACCATGTAAATTGTTTACTTAGCTAGTTAAACAGTATAAATGTATTGGATGAAAAGGTAGACTATCACAAACACTATCTTGTTTGACATATTTCTGGGCAATTGGTGGTAAAAAACCAGTTTTTTTTAACAGTTAGTAATATTTGTTGATGGTTGATGGTTATTATTGGCGTCAGAAACGTGAAACGAAGGATCAAAGGGCGGAATGCCCCGCTTGCAAGCCCCGATGGATTCCCCACACTTGAATTTAATTCAAGTGTACCGAGCGGTAAAAAACTGATAACTGATAACTGGTAACTGATAACAGCCTATGAACTAGAAATAATTCTTCTGGCTAATCTTAATTTAGCAGAACGAGAACGAGGATTTTGTTGTTGTTCATTGCTTTGGGGAATAATTGGTTTTTTGGTAATAACTTCTAATAACTCATTGTTGCGAAATTGATGTTTAACAATTCGGTCTTCTAAACTATGAAAGGTAATAATAGCAATTATGCCTGTTGGTTTGAGCCAATGGGGTGCTATTGATAAAAAAGTTTCTAAAGATTGTAGTTCTTGATTAACAACTATTCTTAAAGCTTGGAATACTCTTGTTGCAGGATTAATTCTACCATAGCGATATTTGGGAGGAACAGAAGACGCGATCGCGTTGGCTAATTCGATAGTATTATTAAAGGGACGCTGTTGAACTATTCTTTTTGCTATTCGACGCGAGAGTCTTTCTTCTCCATATTGATAGAAAATATTAGCTAATTTTACTTCATCCCAATGATTGATAATTTCGGCAGCAGTTAAAGCTTGATTTTGATCCATCCGCATATCTAAGGGGGCAGTTTGACGAAAACTAAAGCCTCGTTCCGCTACATCTAGTTGGGGGGAACTTACGCCTAAATCTGCTACAATGCCATCAAATAAGATTTTCTTTGGTTGATAATGAGCAAAGTTTCCTTGCCAAAATTGCAGTTGTTGAGGATAGTATTGAGAAAGTCTTACTTGAGTAGCTGCGATCGCATTTTGATCTCGATCTATAGCTGTTACTTTAACATTTTCCGCAGCAGATAAGATTAATTCACTATGTCCTCCTCCTCCTACAGTTGCATCTAAATAATGTCCTTCTGGAATGATATTTAATCCTGCAATCAATTCTCTACTCAAGACGGAGATGTGAATAAAAGAAATATTTTCTACTTGTGACACTAAAAAAAATTGCTCCTAGTTTAAATCAAATTTTGATTGATGCGATGGGTGTTGTTGGAAATTGACGCAATTTTGATTTTTAGTAGCGGGTATTTCTAGGCACGCCTTTTCCATTATTTAGATAATATCATGTCAAGTTGTCAAGGTCAATCGTTTTTTTGATTAACAATTATTGTAGACAGGTAAACTTATAGCTGTTTATTACTAATTATGAGACTGATAAGTGATCGTTAAAATTGAATCAAGTAATAATCTTAGTTTAAATAAATCTTTGTCCACTCCACCAAAAACTGATTGAAGGGATGCGATCAAGAGTTATTTAAAATTGATACAGTTCTAATTTTGTTAAACGGGTATTTCTAGGCACGCCTTTTCCATTATTTAGATAATATCATGTCAAGTTGTCAAGGTCAATCGTTTTTTTTTGATTAACAATTATTGTAGACAGGTAAACTTATAGCTGTTTTTACTAATTATGAGACTGATAAGTGATCATTGATACTAAATCTTGTTAGCATACATCATTTAAAAATTGTGTAAAGGCAGAGGGTAAGAGGCAGAAAAATTTAAAGTATTTCAAAAAGGCAACTTAAAAGTGGGGTTTGAGAATATGATCATCCAAGCGAAAAATTCCTAGACGCGTCGCAATTTTAAAATTGAATCAAGTAATAGTTGGTTTAAAGAACTTGTAGTGGGCAAATCATTATTACTTAAAAGCTTTTGTCTAGCTTTAATTTTTGCCTATCCTATCGAAAACTGATTGAAGGGATGCGATCAAGAGTTATTTAAAATTGATACAGTTCTAATTTTGTTAGGCGGGTATTTCTAGGCGCACTTTTTCCATTATCTAGATAGTATCATGTCAAGTTGTCAAGGTCAATCTTTTTTTTATCTCAATATTTCTTTAGCAGCTAAGATTATCTCTGTTTATACTTTCATAAAGTAGAGATAATTATCGATTTAAATCCAAATAAATTGCTAATTTAAGTTGCAAATCTGTTTCTAATTCACCAATTAGATGAATAAATCTTTTCTTATCAAAAGTATCAGGATCAATAGTTATTATTTCACTATCTTGCTCAAGATAATTTTAGTAAAAAAACTCTAGCTGCTTCTCTACTTGTTTGAGTAACAGAAATTGTATTTATTGTTTTTTAATTCCCTGGTACTTGCTCAAATTGCTTTGACACCAATCTTTTCTAGCTGGCAAGTTCCCGTATAATTTACGAGAGGCTATTTCTAATAAAGGTTGTCCTGAATCTTGAGGTAAATTCAAATCGGGAGGATCGTTAGGATCGTTCTGTTGACGTAAAAAATCAGTCACAAACACCACATTGCGATCGCTATTCCAATAAAATTGTAATTGTGCTTTATTAATTAAATAAGATGGTAATTCCCCAGGAAACTTTGGTGGTAGACGATTATTTCCTGCATCAGATAATACCATTACAATTCGATAAGAGTTACCGTGCTTTCCTGTTACCCAACCAAGTTGATTGAAAGTTTTAAAATCAGATTGATTTTGATTGAGATAAAAACTCATCGCACCAGCAGCACCAATTTCTCTTGAACCTTCAAAAACCCATAAAGTATTGAGATTAAGGCAAGGAGATGCAGTTTGAATTAAAGATTTAGAAGAACGAAGATATTGATAAATAACAAACCCTTTTGTCACTGCAATATAAGTAATAGTCCAAGCGATAAATAAAGAGAGTAAGGATAATAAATACCGATTTCTGAGCATTGCTATTCCTGCTACTAAAAATCCTACTCCAAGGGTGATTAAAACAGTAAAAATTAGCTGATTAATTTCTGTTTTATTGTTAATGCTTAGCAAAAAAATCGATAGCTGAGGTAAAAAATAGATCGTACTTAAACAAACAACTCCGATTAAAATTGAAATAAAACCATATATTTTAAATGAATGATAACTGAAATAACCAGCACATAAAATAATATAAGGCGCAATAGCAGGAATACTATAATAAATCAGACGAGAAGAAAGAGGTAGAAATACTAGAATTGGTAGTGTAAAAGCGATCGCAAGTAAAATAATAGCTGATTGATGTTTGGTTTGATATTGTTGCCAAGCAAACTTAATGACAGAAGGAAAAAATAAAATCCAAGGTAAACACCAGACAGCAGTAATTCCTAAATAACCTAAAGCACTAATTTTTGAAACTTCATAGTCAGGTGGAAAACGACGATCAAAAATGCGATTAAGATGTTCGTTAAAAATAAAATAATGCAGAAAACCGGGATTAGCTTTTTCTACTGCAATAAACCAAGGTAAAGTTATGGCTATAATTAATAAGATTCCCTGCCCAAGTTTTATTTTTTGAACAATTTTATTGTTTCGTTTAATTATAATTAATCCAAGTAAACCAGCTAAAGGAAAAGCAATACCAATTAAACCTTTAGTTAATAAACATAAACTTAGACAACCATAAAAAGCTAAGAAAAAAATATAAGATTTAGGTTGAGATAATAATTTCCATAAAAAATAATTACTAGCAAGTAATAACGTTCCTAACAAAACATCAATTAATAACTGATGGGTAAAAATAAACCATCCAGTAGTTACAGTTAACATGATTACTGCAATACGACTAGCTACAATTCCCCATAATTCTCTACTCCATAACCAAGCTATAATAATTCCGAGCCATCCCGATAAAGCGATCGGTAATCTAACAGCAAATTCTGTAGTACCAAAAATTTTAATTGAAATAGCAATTAACCAATATAAAAGTGGTGGTTTATTTAAATAAGGTGCGCCATTAAGATAAGGAGTGAGCCAATCTTTTCGTAAAATCATTTCTTGGGCAACCATTGCAAAATGACCTTCATGAGGTTCATATAAACCATAGTTGCCAATACCAAAAGTAATTATTGCTAAAGTTGAAATTAATATTAAAATATCTAATTTTAGGGATTTTTTATGAATCAATGTCATCTTCAACTTAACTTTTTAATGTATGTATGTTTTTGAAGTTAAAATAATTATATTGAACGACTAAATTGTTGGTAGTAATTGATCTAAACATTTGTTGATTATATAGCAGTACAAAGAAAGATTAGGACATTATTGTAAATCGTAGGCGCGATTGGCCAATCGCCCTGACAAGATTTGCGTGTCCTAACCTAAATACGTAGTGCCATAGTATTAATATTATCTTTTTAAAAGCATAAAAATATTGTGAAAAAATACCCAAAAATCTTTTTGTTAAAATAAGTTATGTGATTGTTAATTATAATTGTTCGAGATTAAATTTGTTGCGAATAAATATGCAGATCGGAGCGTTTAAGAGCAAGTTATTTTAATTATATTTAATCGCTTAGTAACTTACAAAATTAATGTTTTCTATTCCCTTTCCCCTCTTCCCTGTATAATCGTGCCAATGGTAATTTAAAAAGCGAATAACTATCATTAGACAAAAAGCAAACGGCTATTGGCGTCTACAACTCTCAATCTTTGTTGCAATTTAAATAAAATTAATCGAAGCAGACTTGATATAAGGTATTGTCTCAAAAAATTACCAATAGATAAAACTACTTTCAACCGCATCAGTTGATACAGTTTTAGTCCCCATTCTAAGACAGTCTGAATTAAGAAGCTAAAGAGTGGTAGGACTAGCTTATGAATAAAAAAATTTATAATCACGACATCATGATTTGCACCCATGAAGCGGTGAGAGGAAACTATTTGTTTTCTGGTAGAGTTTTGGGGACAACTGAACCAGAAGATTTGATTCAATTACATCCCGATCTTAAATCACAGTGGCAATTTATTACTGCTCATTACGATCGCATTGGTTTAAGTCATAGTAAAAATGTTATTTGGGATGTATCTCACACGTTGATGAGTGATTATCCAGATTACGATATTTCTGTGTTTATTTTTGGTGATGTAGTTGACAATCACAGTAACGATCACAAATGGTTTCATCAAATCGATCCAAAATGGTTTGAAGTAGTTGAATATGTTAACTCAAAAAACAATTTTATAAAATTAGCAGAAAAATTGGGGGTAAAAGTTCCTCAAACTAAGTGTTTTGACACTAAAACAAAGATTGCTAACTGGGATGATTTAATTTATCCTTGCTATCTCAAACCAGCAGTATCTGTAGATGGTGTTGGTATCTATCGTTGTCAAGATCAACAACAACTTAAGGAAGCTTTAAAAGAGTTTGATGATAAAGTACCATTACAAATTCAACAAGAAATAAACTCCTTTAACTTTCTTAATCTACAATATCGAATAAACAAGCAAGGATTAGAACGTTTTGCTGCCACCGAACAAGTATTGGATGGTTATGCACATCAGGGTAATCGTTATCCTACCAAACATCAGCCTTGGTCAATTGTCCAACCAATGGCAGAATGGATGTATCAACAGGGAATGAAAGAAATATTTGCCTTTGATGTAGCGGTAGTAGAAACAGAAACCGAACCAAGTTATTATGCGATCGAATGTAATCCTCGTTTTAATGGTGCATCCTATCCTACTGGAATTGCTCAAAAACTTCAAATACCTAGTTGGACTTGTGAAAATTTTGAAACTAAATATCGTTCTTTAGCAGAAATTGATCTCAAAGATATTGAATTGGATCTGAGTAAACAAACAGGAGTAATTATGGTTAATTGGGGTACGATTTTAATGGGAAAAATAGGTATTTTATTAGCTGGAACAGTCGCTCAACAAAAAGACTTAAGGACAATTATTAAACAAAGACTTTAGGATAACGTTTCTTATTTTTGTGAGGTATATTAACACTCTGTTTTTTGTTGATAATTGATGTTAATTGTTCATCCCTCATAATTAGTAACTGGTAACTAGTAATGGTATACCTCATCATTTATAGAATTGCTATATTTTTCATTAGAACGAATAAAATTTGCAATACAACTAGCAGATAAAACTTTAAACTCTGAGTTAGGAAAAATATTACACTCATTTCCTAACCTAGCTAAAACTAATTCTTGTTTTTGTTTGACAATGGAAATAGCATTGTTAAGTTCAGGCTGAAATTGTTTTAACCAAAAATTGTTGTTTAAATATTCTACTTGAAACGCATTTTGGTCTATTAACCACAAATCAATCTGATATTGATTAATAAAATTTTGGATTTCGGTTAAATTTTGACTGTATTGAGCATGAATTAAATCTTTAACTCGCTGGCGAATTGATTGATAATAATCAAGATGATAAGGAATAGCATATTCTTGACTAACTAATACTCTTTTTTTAGCAAAAGTAGGAATAAAATCTCCTTCTGAACTTAAGGTAGCAATTAAATAGTCTTTAGGTTGCTGTTGTAAAAATTGATATAATTCTAAAGCTTTTCCTTCAACATAACCCAAGCGATAAGGATAAGCTTGTACTGCATAAGTAGGATATAAAAGTAAACTAATTAATCCTACAGAAATTAGGTTTTTAGTTAGTGGTTGGTATTGAGTAAATTTACGTTCAAACCAGTGACGAAAACTATTTAATAAAATTGCAACAGTAATGCCATCAATCAAAGCAATTAAAATTCTTAGAGTATGCTGGCTATAACGACTTGGGAGATGTAATTTAAATAAAAATAAATGAGCTAAACCAAACATGATCGAAGCAGCTAAGAAAACTTGCCATAAAATTCTGATATTACTATTTATCTTCGTGACTAAAGGAAAGCGATTCGGCAACAATTTCAACCAAGGCAAAATTAAACCAAAAGAACACAACAAAACATATTGCCATTCTCTGGGAAAAAATCCACTTCTTTGTGCTGACAACCAAAAAGTCACAGGATTATCTAAGAAAAAAGTATTTCTTCCTTCAGCATAAAATTCTGGTAATAGTTTAGCTTCATTGACAGTAATTACATTACCAAATTGGGAAGTTTTTAAACTGTAGATTAATAAGATAACTCCCGCAGTTAATAAACCAGATAGACAAAACAACCGATTATTTTTTTCAGTAATCAATTTAATAATTAAAACTACTGCGGAAAGTAACACAGTTTGAGGATAAAATAATCCTTGCAAAATTATTATCAGTAAACAAAGTAATAAAGATTGTTTTAATAGATAGTAAACAAAAGCTAAAAACAAAGGATAAAAAAAAGCTCTTGGTGTACCAGAAGATAAATCATCAAGCATCCAGAGATTTTGATTTAATAATAAAGTGGCAATAAAACCAGCCAAAGGAACAGGAAAAATTTCTAAACAAACCAGAAAACAATAGATACTGGTAACAACACCAATTAATAAAGGCGAAATTTTATTCAACCAAAATATATTTATACCTAACTTATTAATAAATTTATATAAATTAGTAAATCCCCAAGGTGCAACCGATTGAAAATAATCAGCAATTAAATCTCCTGAAAATAATTCTGGAGCGTTAAATTGTTGCATCCAAAAAATATGTTGCCTAGCATCATCTTGAATTGTATAAGGAGATTGAAAAGCTAGTTTTAATCCAGCCAAGCTAAATAATATTGCTGTAGCAATGCTTAAAGCGAGCCAAAAATTATATTTGGATTTAAAAAAAAACATTTATGACTTCGATCTTCCAATTGATTACTTAAATAATAAATAACAGGTTGGCGATCAATAAAGTGAAAGGTTAGCTTTCAAAAGTTCTTATCGCAGTAGATTTTTCTGAAAAATAATATCGCGATCGCTCTAAGTCAAATTATAATTTGTTTGATATCTTTATTAGCTCTTAGTGCGATCGCGATTAACTAATTTCTTATTAATAAGATTGTTTGAGTCGATGGCAATTGTATATTAAACTAATTTATTTTGTTAATAATTATCCTTAAGCTTGTTCATGAACTGCTTGTTGATACAATTTCTGAATCTTTTTGAGAACTTTATCAAATGCTGATTTACGAGGTTGGTTAGTTGGATCTAGAAGTTGTAATTTTTCAATTAGTTTGACTTCACGAACGTCTACATCTCCATCGCTATAAATTAAACCGCTAATTTTTTCAAATAATTCTTGATAGTCAGCTTGAGTAGGATTTTTTCCCAAATAATCTTCTAACCATTGGTAGCATTCTTCTGATTTAATTGGTTTAAGTTCTGCTAATAAAGTTTTTATTTCAGGATCTTCAGCCAGTTGAAAATCACTAGCGATGCGATGAAAATATTTTCTTTCCTCTGGTTGAATTACACCATCAATCCAAGCAGCACCAATTAAAATTTTGAGTAATTGTTTCATTTTTCCGATTTTTTTCCAATATATTTGCATCTTAAAACTCTCGTTGTAACTTAACCATAAAAAATCCATCCATATTATGTTTGTGGGGAAAAACCTTAATCCAACCAGGGAATGTAGCAAAATGATTAGCTGGAGAGTCAAAAACTGAAGACTCAATTTGCCACTCAGGATGAGACTGAAGAAAAGATTCGATCACTACTTCATTTTCCAACCGATTAAGGGTACAAGTCGCATACACTATGATACCTCCCGGTTTAACCCAAGTTGCTGCCTGATTTAATAGTTGCTGTTGTAACTGAGAAAGTTCCCCAATTTTGGTCAGAGTTTGTCGCCAACGAATATCAGGGCGTTTGTGAAGCGTACCTAAACCAGAGCATGGTGCATCTAACAAAACGCGATCAACTAAAAATTTAGAGTTACATTGTACTGTACGATTACGACTATCTCCAGGACATATTTTAATTGATTTTAGTTGTAGTCGTTGAGCATTTTCTTGAACTTTGTTGAGTCGTTTCTCAGAAAGATCACAAGCATAAATGACACCTTGATCTTTGATTAATTCAGCGATATGAGTCGTTTTTCCGCCTGGTGCAGCACAAGCATCTACAATAGTTTCTCCTGGTTGGGGATCGAGTAGATGAGTTACTAATTGCGCACTACTATCTTGTACCATCCACCAACCTGCTTCATAACCAGGTAATTGATTGATTTTTCCTGCGCTGTTAGTTAATCTTAAAGTCTGAGATAGATGAGGTACACGTACTGTAGTTATGCCTTGGTCTAGAAAAGCTTTTTCTACGGTTTCTAGAGAAGTTTTGAGTAAATTAATTCTGAGATCAATCTGGGCAGGTTGATTGAACCAGCCACATAATTGTTCTACTTCTGATGCTGGTAGTTGTTGTAAAAAAGTTTCAACAATCCAGTCAGGAAAACTATATTTAATACCAATTTTAGTAACTGGATTATTTGGTAATTCTAAAGGATCGCAATTGGTTGCTTGGCGAAGATATTCTCTTAATAAACCATTGACTACACCAGCGAGTTTTTTTAAACCATTTTGTTTAGCTAATTCCACACTGGTATTAACTGCTGCCGAAACAGGAATGTGATCGAGATATCGCAGTTGATACAAACCCATTTGCAAAATAATCCTTAAATTAGGAGGCTGTTGCTGAGCTTTTTTTTTGCCAAGTAAGTTAATTAAACTATCAAGAGTTCTTTGACGACGCACAATGCCATAAACTAATTCACAAGTTAAACTTTTTTCTACTGAACTTAGTTCTGGCGATGAACGCAAAACTCGATCTAAAGCAATATCTGTATAAGCTTTTTTTTGATAAATTTCTTGTAGAGCTAGAAAAGCTAGTTGACGAGAATTAGAAGCAGTTGCCATCAGAGTGTAAGGATGAACCAAAAAAATTTGGATACTTGATAAATTACCAAGAGCGAATTTTAACTCGCCAATATATCTTATCTCTCTACAGAAACTAAATACATTAGAGAAAATTTGATTAGACAGTAAATGATAATTGAATAACTAGATCGTTAAAATCTTGATCTCCGCCATGAGCTAAATCTTCAAAACCCCAAGTGTTATCGCTCAACAATCTAACGTGGTCTACTTTGTCCCAATTTGCTTCTAAATAGGCAAAATAAACTGATTTTTGCTCGTCAGAACTTGAATCAAAAGAAGCCAAAGTTTGCTCTAGAGTATTATTAGCAATGAGAAAAGGAGCATATAAATGTCCCCCTTGTAGAACATTTTTAATATTCTTTTCTTGATGAGTAAAACTGATTCCTAGCTGTTGACTATTGCGTAAAGCTGCTTGAGTGTAACCAACTTCACCAGGATTCAATGCTTCTCCTGTGATAGGGTCAATTACTTTACCTTGTTCATTTTCTACCTGATAAAAGCCTACTGTATTTTTATAAGCTGCTTCACTCTCAATCACAGGAACATCTACCTGTACTTGCTGTCCAACCAAATTACGCAAATCAGCTAACTCACCTTCTGGTTGTCCTTGTACTTGAGTACCAATGGGTAGAGTTTGTTTAGTTAACCCAAGAGTTAGGGCTAAGTCGCTCTTACTATCTTCAAAATTAATTTGAAATTGATTATTTTCTATAGTAGTAATTGGTAGTTTATTTAAATGTACTTTACTATAAGCATCAGGATTTGCTAACACTTCATCAGTAGTTCCATTTTCGATTAAATAAAAGCTTAAAAATTTTCCTTGAATATTATCAATAATACGACTGGGATTAAGAATAAAATTATCAGGAAGAACAGAAAAAATAGTCTTGCTTCGATTCAAAGCAGCTTGTACATAACCATCTTGACTCGGTAAAACACCATTAATACGACCTTCTGAATCATCAACAACAAAGATACCAAGCTCATGAATATTGGTTGTTTCAACATCTTTGCTACTGAGTTGAAATTGTAGTTTAGCTCTATTGATGTCTCCACCTAGTTGAAGGATATAAGGATTTTGCTGGGTAAGACTTAAAGTCGGAGTATACTGATAAGCCGTTACTGTACTTTGACTTAGACTAGGAACTATCACTAAATCTTGGTCAGGAATTAACCCAATATCAGCCGTGCCTTCCAATCCAGAAATTAAACTGTAAGATGTTTTGTCGGTAGGATTAACAACAAATAATTCACCAGCAATGTAATCGGAAACAATAAAATTTCCTTCTAAATCTTGCTCAAGTCCATCTAAATTGCCCAGAGGAGACTGAGTGATTACTTGTTTTTCTTCAGAAGTTAGATCGAGTTTGAAAATATTCCCTGGTACATCAGTAGCAAAAGTTGCGGTATCTGTAATATTGCCCCATCCTGCCACAAAAAGATGATTATCTTTGATCAAAAGACCATTAGGTGATTCTAAGTGCTTTCCTTCGGCAAAAATTGTTACCTGACCATCTTTAACTTGATAAATACGGTTGGTAATAGTGTCAGAAACAAAAACTCTACCATCCTCGGCAATGGCTACGTCATTAAGGTAAATTGACTCAGGAATAGAAATTTTTTCGATGATTTGAGCAGAGCGAAGATCGATTACTACTAATTCATCAATATCTGCTACCCAAAGCTTGCCTTGAAAAGCACGCATACCGTGAGGAGCATTTAGGCCTTCAACCCATTTATCTTTTAGGATTTTACCTGATGGGGAGATTTTACTGAGCCAACCTTGACCATCTTTGGTTACCTCATTACCGACAACATTGGCAACAAAAATCTCGTTAGTTTCGGGATGGTAATAAACGCTTTCTGGATTAATAATTGATTCGTTGGCAATCGTCCAAAAGTTACTATTAATCATTAGTTATACTGGTTAATTTTCATTCGAGCCTAGGTTACCCAAATCAACCAGCATTTTTTACTATCAAATGATTAAAATTTTAATTAAGTTAAACTTTAGTACTTGGTTCAGGACAATCATAGCAGTTCTCACGCTCTAGGAGATAGAGTCAATATTCTGGTTTTTGTTGATTGTTAATTGTTGATTGCTACTTTGTAACTGATAAGTGAAATGACATTCTGGGCAAACTAAAGATAAATCAGAACATCTTATCGTAATATTTATGGATTGTTCTCCCAATCATAGTTGTGATGATCAAGAAAAAATTAAACCAAAATATTTATTATTAGATTTACGCGCACCTCGTCGACTACAACTATCTAATTTGACAAATCCGCAAGTACAGAGATTGATTTGGATTTTGCTGGGAGATATACTAGCTTTAGCTGGCGCGTGGCGAATTGCTCATTATTTTAATCATTTTTATTCTCCTATCCCGACCGATTTGATTTGGTGGAATTGGTGGGGTGTTCCGAGTGTATTTTGGATTTTTACTGGTTTAACTATTGTCTTGTTTAGTTATGGTGGCTTATATAACAATTACAGTCAGAACTATGTTCGCATCGGGCAATTAATTAGTAGTGTTTATTTATTATCTTTAGTTTTAATTTATTTTTATGATCCTAAATTAGACCCACCGCGATCGCTTTTTTTTACGGCTTGGTTTTGTAGTATTGTTTTAGTAATTGGTTGGCGGATGTCGATTTCGTTACTTGTTAGACAATTTTTAGTTAATAAACGGCAAATTTCTGTATTTATTATTGCTCCTGCATTAAAGTTACCTAAATTAGCTCAAATTATTGAAAAACGTTCTGCTTATCAAGTAGTTGGTGCTGCTTTAGCTAGTTGCGCTCATACTCAAACTACCTTACAAACAATTATTAATTCTGGTGCAACGGAAGTATTGGCAGAAGATTTACCGCAAACTAAATTGGCTTCTACTCTTTACTGGAAATTAAGACATTATGGCATTGCTTTGCGTCTAATTCCTTCTAGTGTTGAAGTCTTACACCGTCGTGGTATTTCAGAAATTTGTGCAGGTATTCCCACTTTGAGAGTGGAAGCCCCTTTACTAGTCGGTTGGGACTATCGTTTGAAACGATGGTTAGATATCTTTTGTGCTGCGATCGCTTTAATCATACTAGCACCTCTTTTGATTAGTATTGCGGTCACGATTAAACTTTCTTCTCCTGGTGATGTTTTTTTCCGTCAAGAAAGAATTGGTTTACATGGGAAAGTCTTTCAAATGTGGAAGTTTCGGACGATGGTAACTAATGCGGAGATGATGCAAACTATTTTGGAAGCCCAAAATCAAACCAAAGACGGAATTATGTTTAAAATCAAACAAGACCCACGCATAATTTCTATTGGTCATTTTCTTCGACGTACTAGTTTCGATGAATTACCCCAATTATTTAATGTCTTACTCGGTCAAATGAGTTTAGTTGGACCCCGCCCTTTACCACTGAGAGATGTAGCTAGAATGAAGTCTTGGCATCAAATTCGGCATCAGGTGTTACCTGGAATTACTGGTTTATGGCAAATTTCTGGACGCTCAGATTTGAATGATTTTGATGAGGCTGCGCGTTTAGACCTTTACTATATCGATAATTGGTCTTTAAATTTAGATTTAGATATTTTGCTCGAAACAGTCAGAATTGTGTTATTTGGTAAAGGAGCATATTAGATGGAGATAGGGAGATGATTTAAAATTTAACGATCTAAGAGGATGATTAATAACTAAGAATGGATTTATTGCGATCGCTACCTATTGGTTTATACCTCGAACAACCTGTAACTTGGCTGCACCGACTCGATCCGCGAGTTAAATTAGCTTGGTTGATGACATTTTTGGCTGCACCTTTACTAGCTAACCCCTATTGGCGGTTGGCTTTATCAGGTTTACTCGTCTTAGTAACTTTAACTGCTGCCATTCCCCTCAGAGTTTGGCGACAACAGATGGGTTGGTTACTAACTTTATGTATTTTAGTATTTATTATTACTGCGATCGCGCCTGATGGTTTGGCGGTCAATTATCAATCTCGATTACCCGATACTGGTTTAGAACTTCCCCAACCAGGTTCTTATCAATACGTAATTTTTGAACAGGGTAGATTTACCATTACTCGTCGTTCTTTGGATGTGGCGGTTAGAATTAGTACCTTAATTTTTACCCTAATTTATAGTACCAATCTCTACTTACTGACTACCGCTCCTGAAGAAATAACCGCAGGAATCGAAGAATTAATGGAGCCTTTGCGACGTTTTAAACTACCAATCACCGAAATTGCCCTAACCTTAACTCTTTCCTTGCGTTTTATTCCCTTAGTTTTAGAAGAAGTTCAAAATTTGGTTCGTTCTGTACGGACTAGAGCCATTAACTGGAATAAATTAGGTTTACGACGAAGTCTCAAAGTTTGGTTGATGGTAGTCGAAAAATTACTCGCAAACCTGCTGCTGAGAGCAGAACAAATTGCCACAGCAATGGATGTCAGAGGTTTTACCAGTCCCGATCAACATCGGGTGCAATGGCATCAATTGCGCTTACGTTGGCGAGATTGGTTAGCTTTAGGTAGTTTGATTCCTTTTTGGTTAGCTCGTTTCTTAATTGGGGGAGCAACTTAGGGAAAATGAAACAATTATCTCCTTGGTACTGGCGATCGCTACCTTTAAATAATCGCACTGGTTCACAAGTTTTTGCTCAATTATTTCTTCAATCAAACACAATCGCTACTCTGTTAGAAAGTCCTTTTCCCACACCAATAGATCAACCCCAACTATCTCGTTATTCAATCTGTGCAGGTTCACCTCGGGTAGTTAATGGCAAAGCTCAAATTTGGACTCCGACAGTAGGAAATATTTTACCTTTTTTGCATTTTTTACTAGAACAATCTTTAACTAATAATTCAGAAGTTCAGCATTTACCCTTTACGGGAGGTTGGTTGGGTTGGTTGGGTTACGATTTGGCTTGGGAAATTGAAAAATTACCTAATTTAAATCAAGATCCTTTACCTTTTCCTGTTGCTTATTGGTACGAACCAGATTGCTTTGCCGTCTTAGATCATCAAGAACAACTTCTTTGGTTAGCAGCAACTCAACCCCAACAATTAGATAGCTTACAACAGCAATTAGAAACTTCTTGTTGTACAGACGTAGCAGGGCGAGTCTCTACCACTTCCCCTCAAATTTCCTACCTAACCAATCAATTTGACTACGAAGATTCCGTTAGACAAGCGAAAAAATATATTCAAGCGGGAGACATCTTTCAAACCAATCTCTCCTTACGCTTTCAAACTGAAACTACCAAAGATAGTTGGTCGATTTATCGTACCCTACAAAAAATTAATCCATCTCCCTTTGCCAGTTACTGGCGATCGCCTTGGGGTACAATTATTAGTTGTTCACCAGAAAGACTGATTCAACTACAAGGAAATTCTGCCCAAACTAGACCAATTGCAGGAACAAGAGCGCGTGGTACAACTCCCCAACAAGACCAAAAATTAGCACAGGAATTACTTGCCAACGTCAAAGAAAGAGCCGAACATATTATGTTAGTTGACTTAGAACGTAACGACTTGGGCAAAGTCTGTCAATGGGGTTCGGTTGAAGTAGATGAATTATTAGTAATCGAACGTTATAGTCATGTTATGCATCTGGTTAGTAATGTCCGAGGTAAACTAAAACCAGATTGCCATCCCGTAGATCTGATCAAAGGAATGTTTCCTGGAGGAACGATTACAGGATGTCCGAAAGTCCGTTGTATGGAAATTATTGAAGAATTAGAACCAGTGCGTCGCAATTTATTTTATGGTTCTTGTGGTTATTTGGATCAAAGAGGCAATTTAGATTTAAATATTTTAATTCGTACCTTATTGTATCAACCTCTCAATCCCAATCAAGCTCTAGTTTATGGACAAGTAGGAGCAGGAATTGTTGCCGACAGCGGTCCTGAAAAAGAATGGTACGAGTCTTTAAATAAAGCTGAAGCTCAATTAGCAGCCTTAAAATTAACCTAGTAGAAGCAATTCATGAATTGCCCCTACTTTCTAGAGTTAAAGGCAACTTATTCCACAACAATCTTACCAACCATACCTGCACCACGATGAGGTTCGCAGTAGTAAGAATATTCACCTGGTTGATCAAAAGTAGTTGTAAAAGATTCGCCAGGAGAAAAGGCAAGACTTTTATGAGATGCTTTAGTAGCTATATCATCAGATACTTTACTGCTATCAAAGACTACATTGTGAGGAGCCATTTTGTTGTTAACCCACTTAACAGTGTCCCCTGACTTAATAGTTAAAGAACTGGGAACAAACTGTAACATACCGTTATCTGAACCCATTTTAACTTCATAGGTTTCAGCAGCAGCAGGATTTGCAGTTAAGAAAAAGCTAGTAACCACTAGCAAAACAGTCGAAAGTAATAAGCCTAGCTTCTTGGTCATTTTTAACACTCAAATATAATTTTTTTCCCTAGATTAATCTAGTATTGTTAGGAGCGAATATAAACAAACTGACTGGTTTTGAGTGATTGAACAGTTTTTTGCCTATTTATCCTCCTCAAATCATACTACTACAGAAGTTTGACAATTTGTAAAACTTTGACAGCTTGTCTTTTGACTAAAGTGCTGTAATCGCTCAGGATGTATATTCGATTGAATTTACAATTTGAGAGGAGAAATTATGTTAAAGAGATTACTGTCAATAAGCATCAGCTTGTTGATAACCTTGTTTGCGCTAGCTAATCCTGCTTTAGCTGGAGATGCTGGCAACGGTGCCAAAATTTTTAATGCCAACTGCGCTGCTTGTCATTCGGGAGGCAACAACTTAGTTAACGCTACAAAAACTTTGAAAAAAGACGCTTTAGAAAAATATGGGATGTATTCTGCTGAAGCAGTTATTGCTCAGGTAACTAATGGAAAAAATGCTATGCCATCTTTTAAAGGGCGTTTAAATGACCAACAAATTGAGGATGTTGCTGCTTATGTAATTTCTCAAGCAGATAAAGGTTGGTAAGTTAAATTGTACTAAATATTTGGTATAGTTTCCCTAGAAAATTTTTTAGTAAATTGATTTTAATCTCGGTTTTAGTCTTTAAAATCGAGATTTATTGTTTCATATTTGAATACTACTTTCTTAATAATTTGAAATTTTTGTATATATAATTTTAATTTAAAAATAATAACAATACACAACTATTCTAAGCTCTTAAGTAAGTGTTTATTCGGAAGACATCAAATTGTATCACTAATTATGATGGTGAGCATTAAGTAATATTTGAATTATTCAATCAAACCACAACAGATTATGAAAAATATAAGTATTAATCTGACAAAAAAAACATGTAAACACTCCGCTCCCCCCCCCGCAAAAATAGGTTTTTTAGTTACTGAAATATGCACAACAATAACTATTTCTACAGCTTTAACTTTGCAGCCTATAACTGGATTTGCCTTATCAAATTCCTTTAATTCTTCAACAGAATTTTACTCTAATTCAGCAAATTTTCAGCAGTGTATTAAAGATAGTACTGAGCATTCTTTAGAAGTAAAAAAAATCTTATGTCGTGCTAATGAATTTGTTGAATTAGGAAATAAACAAGAGGCAATAAAATACTATTCTCAGGCATTGCGTTTAGATCCAACTAATCCTTTAATTTACTATCAAAGAGCAGTTGTTCGGAGTAATATTGGTGACAAAGAAGGTGCTTTTGACGACTATAGCCAAATTATTAAACTTACTCCAAATTATCAAGTAATTGCTCCTGAATATAGTAGAAATTTTTTAACCCAAGCTTATAACGAAAGAGGAAAAATTTTATTAGAATCGAGAAGTAAGCAAAAGGCAGTAGATGATTTTACTGAAGCAATTAAGCTTAATCCCGATTATGGTGAACCTTATCGAGGAAGAGCATTTGCTTTATCTGCATTAGCAGATTTGAAGAAATCTCGGTCTAGCTCTTTTATTTTAAATAATAGAAGAAAAGAAGAAAATCAAGAGCAAGTACAAAGATTATCTCAATGGATGCGCTACAAATTACAAGCCGAAGCAGATTATACTAGTTATCTTCGTTTTGAGCCTACTGATTCTGAAAGCTACAATAAGCGTGGTTTAATTCGATATCAAATAGGACAAGTAGGTGATGATATTCGTCATTTGATTAGTAATGATATTCGTTTTCTACTCAAGAATGATATTCGCTACCAAGGAGAATACAAAAAGTTAGCTTTAGCAGATTATAATCAAGCAATTAGGCTAAATCCTGATTTTGTCCAAGCCTATTATAATCGGGCAATTGTTTACGATGATTTAGGTTATGCAGCCACAGCATTAGATGATTACCAACGAGTACTCCAAATCGATCCAAATGCATTTCTCGATCCAAATACATTTATTACATATAAAGAACAGGGTATTCATCATGAGCAATTAATGAATGAGAATGCAGCAATAGATGATTATGAAGAAGTTTTCAATCTTCAAGTAAATACATTTATTACGAATAATCATCCTAGAGCTAGAGCATACCATGAACGAGGAATTATTTTAGCCAGACTAGGAGATAAATTAATCCATTCGGCAGAGAGAGAAGTAACTCCAGAAGAATCTATCATAGCCAGTTACTACTGTGATGCTTCTATTAAGCAACCTGTTCAAGAAACTCAAGCTTATTCGGAAGCCAAACAATATTACGATGATGCAATCAAAGACTTTAAAGAAGCTATTCGTTACAATCCAAATCTTGACAGTTTAGAATATGCGAGAGCCTTTCGCGTCCGAGGTTATATCTCTTCCCGTCTAGGAAAACCTCAACAAGCTATTCAAGACTTTAATCAGTCTCTTTATGTAGACAACAAATATGCTCCTGCTTATTTTGCTCGTGGTTGTGTTCGTGCTGAAAGTGGAGATTATCAAAAAGCAATTGAAGATTATAATTTAGCAATTCGTTACGGGAAAGGTAAAGATCGAGAACGGACTCTAGCAATTCGCCAAGATCGCAATTCCGATTTTGACAAAGCGGAAAGTTACTATCATCGCGGACAAGCTTATGCCAAACTAAAGCAATATCAGAAGGCAGTTCAAGATTATACTGAAGCAGTGGAAAAATATCATTTACCCCAAGTAAAAGCAGCAAAATATCATTATGCGAGGGGAGATGCTTTTTATGCTTTGAAAGACTATCAACAAGCCAAACAAGATTATACTAAATACTTGAGTTACAATGCTGATGCTCCAGGTTATCGTGAAGGAAATCAAATAGCTGAAGCATATCGTAAAAGGGCTGATGTTCGTTTTGAGTTAGGAGAAACACAAGGCGCAATTGAAGATTTCAACTATTATGCTGAAGTTACTGGAGATCCACAAACGGCAGAAGTTTACTTCAAACTGCGTAATGCTTCTTTGAATGTGAGCGATCGCTAAAGCTCGGTAAATTGTATTAATAATATTCAAGTAGGGATAATTCATGAATTATCCCTACAGATGGTTTATTTGTATATTTAATTATTTATTATTTTTGCTCTAAATTTTTCTTCCTACATCTTTCCAAAATTGGATTTCTTGACGATCTATTTTTCCTTGAGGGTTTTCTAGGTCTTGATGCCAATTTAGAGGATTATTAATAATATATGTACGAATTATATTTAAGGCTGTTTCATCTCGAATAATATGCTCATAATAATTAGATTGCCATAAGGAAACTCGAACTGCTTGACGAATTTGATTGATTTGTTTAGCAGAATTCATTTTGAAATAACCGATCGCTTTGGGTAATAACATTCTCCGTCGTTCTTTGATAGATAATTCTGCCGATGATTTTTGTAGAGATAATTCATGAATTGTCTCTAGGGAGTTGATGATAATAATGCCATGTATATGATTGGGCATTACTACAAATTCATCTAATTCAATCTGTTCATATCTAGTTGATAAAGAAGACCAAATATTAGTAATAATTTGTCCAAATTCATTCAAAATTACTTGACTATCGTGTACTTTACCAAGTAAACATTCTCTATTTTTAATACAAATAGTAATAAAATAAGCACCATTGGCAGAATAATCATATTTAGGCAATCTTAATGATTTGCGGTTTTTATAAATATTGTTCATTTTCAGACATAAAAACAGTAGGGATAATTCATGAATTATCCCTACTTAGATTACCCCTTGTTGGAAATTAAGCTAACATCTCAACTGGCACACGTTTCAAGCTTAAACGTTCATCTTCAACATCCACAAAGATGGTGTCTCCGCCTTTAAATTCGCCTCGTAAAATCGATTTAGCGATCGCAGTTTCTAAGTATCTTTGAATTGCCCGTTTTAATGGTCTAGCACCGTATACTGGATCGTAACCGAGTTCGGCTAAGAAATCTAAGGCTGCTTCGGACATCTTCAAGGATAGTTTTTGTTCATCTAAACGATCTTCGAGACGTTTGATTTGAATCTTGACGATGTTACGTAATTGCGCTTTTTGTAAGCCGTGGAAGATAATAATCTCATCGATACGGTTGAGGAATTCAGGACGGAAGTTATTCCGCATTGCATCCATCACGCGCGATCGCATTTCTTCATAACGGTTATCATCGCCAGCTACATCGAGGATGTATTGAGAACCAATATTACTGGTCATAATGATGATAGTATTCTTGAAATCTACCGTACGACCCTGAGAATCAGTAAGCCTGCCATCATCGAGGATTTGTAGCATAATGTTGAAGACATCGTTGTGTGCCTTTTCAATCTCATCAAAGAGAATGACGGAATAGGGACGACGGCGAATTGCTTCGGTTAATTGTCCACCTTCTTCATAACCCACATATCCAGGAGGTGCGCCGATGAGACGGGAAACGGTGTGTTTCTCCATATATTCGGACATATCGATCCGTACCAAAGCTTCTTCACTATCAAAGAGAGTAACAGCTAAAGCTTTAGCTAGTTCCGTTTTACCTACTCCAGTGGGACCAAGGAAAATAAAGCTAGCAGTAGGACGTTCGGGATCGGCTAAACCAGCGCGAGAACGTTGAATAGCATCCGCTACCGCAATGACAGCTTCATCCTGTCCAATTACTCGTTGATGTAATTCGTCTTCGAGATGGAGAAGTTTTTCTTTTTCAGATTCGACTAACTTACTAATTGGGATACCAGTCCATTTAGAAATAATTTCAGCAATATCCGCTTCCGTTACTTCTTCTCTGAGCATATTGCGACCAGTAGTTTGTCTTTCTGCAAGCTTACTTTCAATTTCTCTAATTTGTCTTTGTAAGTCAGTTAGTTTCCCATAGCGTAATTCCGCAGCGCGATTGAGGTCGTAATCCCGTTCCGCTTGTTGAATTTCGAGGTTAACTCGGTCAATTTCTTCCTTAAGCGTGCGAATTTGGTCGATAACTTCTTTTTCTGACTGCCATTGCGCGTTTAATTCTGATTGCTCTTCTTTAAGATTGGCTAGTTCTTTTTCCAATTTTTCCAATCTTTCTCGTGAAAGGATGTCATCTTCTTTTTGTAAAGATAACCGTTCCATTTCTAATTGGAGAATTTTACGGTCTATTTCATCTAATTCCTCTGGTTTAGAGGTAATTTCCATCTTTAACTTCGCAGCAGCCTCGTCTACTAAGTCAATCGCCTTATCTGGTAAAAAGCGATCGCTGATGTAACGATTAGAAAGAGTAGCAGCAGCAACTAAGGAAGTGTCGGAAATTTTGACCCCGTGGTGAACTTCATAGCGTTCTTTCAATCCTCTTAGAATCGAAATAGTATCAATTACATTGGGTTCGTCTACTAGTACAGATTGGAAACGTCTTTCTAAGGCAGCATCCTTTTCAATATACTTGCGATACTCATCCAAAGTAGTCGCACCAATACAGCGCAATTCACCCCTAGCTAACATCGGTTTGAGTAAATTACCTGCATCCATCGCCCCTTGAGTCGCACCTGCACCTACTACGGTATGAATCTCATCAATAAACATGATAATATTACCTTCCGACTCTGTAACTTCCTTAAGCACAGCTTTGAGTCTTTCTTCAAATTCACCGCGATATTTTGCCCCTGCAATCAATGCACCCATATCCAAAGCGATTAATTTGCGATCGCGTAATGACTCAGGTACATCACGGTTGACAATTCTCTGTGCCAATCCCTCTACAATAGCAGTCTTACCTACCCCAGGTTCACCAATTAACACGGGGTTATTTTTAGTACGACGGGAAAGGATTTGAATGGTACGACGAATTTCTTCATCCCTACCAATGACAGGATCGAGTTTACCTTGTCTTGCTAGTTGGGTTAATTCTCTACCATACTTTTCTAGAGATTGATACTTGCCTTCAGGATTTTGATCGGTAACTTTTTGACTACCTCTCACATCTTGAATAATTTCCCTCAGTTTATTTTCGCTCAGTCCAAACTCTTGAAATAACTTTCTACCCAAGCGATCGTCTTTGGCATAAGCTAAGAGTAGATGTTCGATGGAAATATATTCATCGCCGAATTCCTTACGATGATTTTCCGCCCGATCTAAAAGAGTATCTAAACTACGTCCCAGATAAACCGACTCTCCTAGATTAGATACCTTCGGTTGGCGATTGATAAACTCATCGGTTTTATCCCGCACTCGTTGAACACTAATATTAGCCTTGTTGAAGATACTATTGGCTAATCCTTCCTCTTCGATTAGTGCTTTGAGTAAATGTTCGCTTTCAATTTGTTGATGTTTATTTTCTTTAGCAATGTCGGGAGTCCGAACAATTGCTTGCCAGGCTTTTTCAGTAAATTTTTGTGGGTTGGTTGGTTGCATATTTTCGATCTCAGTTAGGAAATAAAATATTAGTTTTGATAGTTGCTGTTGATTAGTTCTACTGGAGAATCAAACAAATCCCTGAAGATACTGAGGATTGTTCCAGTTTAGATTATTTGATGAATAGCTAATCAGTTATTTAGTTAATTTTTATGGTCTTTAATGATATTGTAGTGATTTTGGTGCAAAGTAACGGGTAGGAAACCACCACAGCAACATTCTGGTTTTCCCGATTTAGATTTTGAACCCAAATTCTATCAACTCATGAACTATTTCTGATGCCAATTCAATTTTGGTTTTATATATATCTTCTGGTTTTAGCAGCAATATCGATCTATGATGGAAACTGTCGGGGCAGGCGATCGCTTTAAATGTTTGAGAATCTGTAATTCTACATCCATTTTACTGTCTGGCTTCTAGCCAACGATAGTCAAGTTCCTCTTAATTTTAATTCTCGGAGAATGACAAAAGAGGGTTAATCAAAAACTTCGCGAATTTTTTCTACTAGTATCAATATTTTTAATTTATTATTGAGGTAAAAAAATAGCATAAAACAAATAATAATTACAACAATTATAAATACATGATTGATGAAGGATATATTAAATATCAATGCAATTTAATTAATCGTACTTCAATTTCTTCTACAGAAATTATCGAATTAAATCACTGGCGTCATCAATTATATCAGTTAAATTTAATTGGTCAGTATGATATATGATAATGGAATTGGTTTTGGTAATCTGAGCATTCGTAATCCTCAACCCAAAAACTATAATTCACTTATTATTTCTGGGACACAAACAGGCAATCTTCCTCATCTCAATCCAGAACACTATACTAAAGTTGTTGAGTTTGATTGGAAAAAAAACTCAGTTACTTGTATTGGTTTAATTCAAGCTTCATCTGAAACTTTAACTCATGCTGCTATTTATGTAGCTAATCAAGATATCAATGCCGTAATTCACGTTCATCATCGTCAACTTTGGCAACAACTTATTAATCAAGTATCTACAACTGATCAAAATTGTGCTTTTGGTACACCAGAAATGGCAGGGGAAATTATGAAATTGTGTGAACAAGACTTAACTAAAAAGCAAAAAATTATTATTATGAGCGGTCATGAAGAGGGGATTATTACCTTTGGTAGAAATTTAAATGAAGCTGGCAAAGTTTTACTAAATTTTTACAATCAGCTATAAGTTAATTAAAATTTTTGAGCAAAAACCACGCGATCGCTATAAAATAGAAACAAATATTACAATTTAATACTTAAATCTTATTAGTCACTATTAAAACATAGTATATAGTCTTTCTCGCTCTTGGTGAGGTACACCATTACCAGTTACTAATTACTAATTACTAATTACTAATTATGAGGGATGAATAATCAACCATTAACATAAGCGAAGCGCAATACCGTAGGTCTCAACTATCAACGCTCTACCAGGAAAATGAACTGTATCTCATTAATCTGAGAACTGCTACATCAAAGTTTGTTTTTTGATTTCTGTACCTGATTAACATTTAAATTTTGTTCTTTTAAATACAATTTAACTTCAAATATTCAGTTAATTATTTTGGAGAGATAATCTTATCATTCAGGATCAATCTGTTTTTTTGAGCTAAATCTATCAAAAGTTATTCTGTTAATAATTTTTTTTTCATACCTTTGGTAGTTTTATCGTTCATTTAGGGAATGTTAAAGATAAAGAATCCTGATTCTCCGAAATTAAAACTAACTGATTAGGAAAATCAATCATTTAAGTTGTTGTTTTAATCCTGAGTTAAAAGCGTGTTATGTCGTATAATTTTGAAATCGTTGGGATCACACCTATTTTAACCTTTTTTAACTATCAACAAGAAGTAGAAGTTAGCCCGAAAAGAAGTAAAACTTATTTAGGTAGTTATCAATGTACTCTCGATTCTTTTATTGAATCTACTAACATAATTCCCAAAAAACCAGAATGGGATTGGGATGAGGTTATTGAAACTATGGTTAATTTTTGGCTCAAGCATGAAGATATTATTCGTCATTGGAAACTTGAATTTGATCGTTGCGAACAAAACAATTTATTAGTAGCTAGAGTAGCTAATTTGAATTGTTTACGAGCAGAATTGGAACAAATTTTTGGGAATTAAAAATTACAGATTACTCTGCTACGGTGCTTATTAAGGTATCAATGGTGAAATTCAATTCTCCGCTTAAGTTCCTGATAAGTATCTAAATAGAATTAATTGTATATTTTTGAGTTTGAGAAATTGATGGTTTTTCCAGATGCGAGGCAGGAGACTTCCCCAAAGTTACTGCGTCACAGCACCTCCAGTAGAAAGTAAAAAGCGCTTAGACGTGTCGGCACACGTCTGTATAAAAGTAAGAAGTGAGAACTGCTATAACTGTGGAATACCTTAATGAGTAACCTCAAAATTTTTCTTAGAAAAAAAGTGTTGACAGTCACAAAAATATTAGTTATATTTAGAAACGTTGCAAGTCCGTAAGCCCCCATCGTCTAGTGGCCTAGGACACCTCCCTTTCACGGAGGCGACAGGGATTCGAATTCCCTTGGGGGTATTAAATAAAATATTGAATCAAAGATTTGGCTCAACCTTAAAATGATGTTATTGAGATTGAATTTAAGGGAACTATAACAATAAAGAAAAACTTAAATCAATTCCCTTTCAATAAATCACTACATTAAGTAAAATAATGGGTCAATTTTTGAAACAAACCTTTGCTAGTCTGATTGGTAGCCTAGCTGGATTACTTCTTTTTTCTGGTTTGGGAATTAGTGGACTAGTTTGGTTACTAATTACGGCTACTTTACCTGAAAAAGAGTTACCAATACAAGCTAAATCAATCTTGGTGTTTGATCTTGCTACAGAGATTAGAGATTCACAACTTCCTACTAATTTGCAACAAGCGATCGCAGGAGAACGTCAAAATACGATGACTCTGCGCCAAGTTCTAGAATCTCTTGAGCAAGCAACCAAAGATTCACAGATTGTTGGTCTTTTTTTAGATGGTAGCAAAGAAGGAATTGGGGATAGTGGTTATGCAACCTTAGCTGAAGTTAGAACTGCTTTAGAGAAGTTTCGTAATCATGGCAAAAAAATTATTGCTTATGATGTTAGCTGGAGTGAGAAAGAATATTATCTTGCTTCGGTGGCGGATGAAGTGATTTTAAACCCGATGGGAATAATTGAACTGAACGGTTTAAGTTCTCAACAAATATTTTTCAAAGAAGCTTTAGAAAAGTATGGCATTGGGATTCAGATTATTCGCGTCGGAGATTATAAAGGGGCGGTTGAACCTTATACTAGAACCAATTTTAGTTCTGAAAATCGCCAACAAACCCAAGCTTTATTATCTAATATTTGGCAAAAATTTCTAACTAATGTTGGGGAGAGTCGCAAGATTACGCCTCAACAGTTACAAACTATTGCTGACAAACAAGGTTTGGTTAATCCAGAAGAAGCAAAACAATCAGGATTAATCGATCGCGTTGCTTACTATGATAATGTTGTTGCACAGCTAAGAAAATTAACGGGTGAAAAAGGCGAACAAGAACTATCTTTTAGACAAGTTAGTTTAAATAGTTATCTTGCCAAAAATATTGTAACTACAAAAGAGGATGTTTCTCAACCTCAAATTGCAGTAATTTATGCTGAAGGTTCAATTGTAGGTGGAAAAGGAAGCATTGAACAAATTGGTAGCGATCGCTTTGTGAAAGATTTACGTCAATTACGGGAAAATCCTAATGTCAAGGCGATTGTGTTACGAATTAATAGCCCTGGTGGTAGTGCTACTGCTTCAGAGATTATTTTACGAGAAATTATCTTGACTAAAGCCAAAAAACCAATCATTGTCTCAATGGGAAACATGGCAGCTTCTGGTGGTTATTGGATCTCTACTGGTGCTAGTCAAATTTTTGCTGAAGAAAACACGATTACTGGTTCGATTGGTGTGTTTGGTTTATTACCCAACATTCAAAAAATTGCTAATAATCATGGTATTACTTGGGATACAGTTAAAACTGGACGTTTTGCTGATACAGATTCCCCTATTCGTCCTAAAACTAATCAGGAATTAGCTATTTATCAAAAATCGGTTAATCAGACTTACGATCTGTTTTTAAATAAAGTAATCGAACACCGTCATCTTTCTCGTGAAAAAGTTCAAGCAATTGCCCAAGGTAAGATTTGGTCAGGTACAGAAGCTCATAAAATTGGGTTAGTAGATCGCATTGGTGGTTTAGAAGACGCGATCGCTTGTGCAGCCGAAACAGCTAAACTAGGAAATAATTGGCAATTACAAGAATATCCTCAACAACGAAATATAGAAACAGAAATTTTGGATAGATTACTAAAAGTCCAAACCTCAGAACAATTAACTTCTCTTGACCCGATTACCGTTGAATTTCTCAAGTTTAAACAAGATTTAGCCGATTTTCAAACTTTGAGCGACCCAAAAGGGATTTATGCGAGATTACCATTTAATTTTGATTTTGATTAAACTAGGTTTACTTCATAACCTAAATTAAAACAGCAATGAATTGGTTAGCTCATCTTTTATTAGCCAAACCTGATATCGAAAGTAGGTTAGGTAATCTGTTAGGAGATTTGGTTAAAGGTAGAGAAAGACAAAATTTACCCAAACAGTTTCAACTAGGACTTCAATGCCATCAAGCGATCGATTGCTATACAGATAATCATTGGATTGTGAAACGAAGTAAACAAAGAATCCAAGCTAATTATGGTCGGTTTGCTGGTATTTTAGTAGATGTTTTTTATGACTATATCTTAGCTCAAAATTGGTATAACTATTCCGCTCTATCTTTGTCTGATTTTACTATTCAAGTTTATAGTTCTTTTACTCATTATTTAGCTCAAGTTCCGCCAAGAGCTAGTCTAGTTATTAATAAGATGATTGAAGAAGATTGGTTGGGTTCTTATCAAACTTGGTTAGGAATTGAACATACTTTGCAGCGAATTTCTTGGCGAATTACTAGACGGACTAATTGTTATTGTAATTTAACTCCTGCTCTTAATGAATTTAGACAACAATATTTTGAGTTTGAGCAGGATTTTGGAGAATTTTTCCCTCAATTAACTAGACATATTCAGAATTGGAATTTAAGTCATTGACTATAGCTAAGCATCACCAAATCAAATCTTTAGGGTTACTGTTCTTAATTATTTTGAGCGCTGCTGCCTTGAGAATTTTATTTCTCGATCAAGCCCCTAATACTTTTTCTACTGACGAAGTGTCTAATGGTTACGATGCTTATTCTATTTTACAAACTGGACGCGATCGCAATATTTATTTATTATTAAGTCAGAAGAATTAGAAAAATTAAGTCAAATTTATCCTGTTTGGCAAGAATTAAAAACTATCAAAACCCCTGAACCAGATCACAAAGAAAAAATTAAACTAATTGAAGTATAAACTTATGATAATCGGTTATAAAGGACAAAAAACAGAAGGCAGAATGATAAAAGTTTTAAACTCTTGTTTTTTTTATCTGTAAACTTAATTTTTAGCAAACATTAAAGTAGTTTATCTTTATCAACAAAAAGTTGTGAAAATCTTAAAATTTTCTGCTTGCTCATTGAGTTGGTTCAGTAAAAATGGTTAGCTGCTGTGCTTTTGGTGCAAAAACCTCTTTTTTTTTGCTTGTGTTACCATGCAAATGCACAAAAACTAAACAAAAATTAATTTTCACAATTCTTTTTTATGCCTGTTTAATTAAAAAAAATTTCATGTTCATTATTAGAGATTGTCAGTTCAATAAAACCCAGCCTCATGCTGAAGACAAGCTGTCCTAGGTGTCTGCGAACGCTTGATATGTAGCGATTGCCCCAATACAGACGTAGCACAGTTAAAGCCTCACAAAAATAACCAAAAAATCTTTTATTTCTAGCTAGGAGCTTAGTATGATTGCTTCTCACTGCAAAATCGGTATTATTGGTGCAGGTTCATCGGGTATATATTTAGCTAGTTTACTAGCTCATCAAGGATATCAAGTAGATGTGTTTGAAAAATCATCTTATCCTCGTACAGATGGTTGTGGTATCTTATTGATTTCCGACGGAATAGAAGCATTACGTCAAGGAAATCCAGAACTTTGCCAAAAAATTATCAATTCTGGGGTAATAGTTCGCAATTTCGAGTTTCGGAATCTTAAAGGTAAATTAGTTAATTCTGAATCTCCTCAATATTCACCTAATCAATTGCCAGGAATGCTGATTCATCGTAAGGCAATTTTAGAAACCCTACTAGAATTTTTACCTTCAGAATGTCTTCATCTAGACTCTCAACTGCAATCAATTAGTCAAACTGAAACCGAAGTAACAGCTTACTTCCGTGATGGCAGTCAATGGACAGGAGATTTATTAATCGGTGCTGATGGTCTTTTTTCTCAGGTACGAGAATTCGTTGTTCCCAATGTCAAACCTTTTTATTTAGGGGATCTCGTCTGGCGAGGAGTAGTTGCAGATGATACTTTTTGTACAAACGGGAATTTTATTGTTTACATTCGTGGTCGAGGTATTTATGCTAATTTCTTCGACCTTGGTAATGGTTTAACTCATTGGGGCTTTTTTGTAGAACAGCAAAAAGACGAACAAGAGCGTTCTCCAAATATTCCCATTCCTCCTCAAGAACTTGCTAAACTGCCGATTGAGGCAAGAAATGTGATTGCTTCTACTCCACCAGAACAAATAGTAACTCGTTTCTCTTACGATATCGATCCTTTACCACAATTGTATCAAGGCAGAGTTTTATTAATTGGTGATGCTGCCCATGCTAAAAGTCCTACTCGTGCCAGAGGGATGACTGCTGGTTTGGAGGATGGTTTAGCTTTGTCTCGATTTTTTGCTTCTAGTGCTGATATTCCTGAAGCTTTAGCTGGTTTTGAAGCAGAAAGGAAGCCTATCGTCCACGAATATCAACGGACAAGTCGCAAGCAAAGTTTAACTATTGGTCGTCTTCACAAGCAAGGAGCAGCATAGTATAGCGTTTCTCATATTGTCTCATATTGGTAAGGTACACCCCTTTTTCAGTGAGCGGTAGAGCCGCGACATGTCGCGTCTGTACACCAGTTATCAGTTTTCAATTAACTATTAACAATTAACAAAAACCTGTACCTTAGTGTGTATCTTATCTAAGTTTGACTATTTTAGTCTTCCCGATCGCAAAATACTAATAATCAGCCAAATCCCCAACAGACTAGCAGCAGCAAATAAAATATCACTGAGAATCGATAATTGATTAGTAGAAGCATTAGCAGAAATAATTGCTGCCCCCATAATCAAAGAACCTACCAAAATACTAAAAGAAAGTCGATTGGCAGAATCATCTAACGTATGGCTTAAAGAATCAATCTGACGAATACTGATATTCCACTTGAGAGTTTCTGAAGCTACTCGGTCTAGTAACCATTCTACTTGACGAGGCGATCGCAAAGATAGGCTTTTGAGATCAATTGCAGTTCGCAGTAACGTTTCGACAGGACTTTCACCCAACAGTTGACGACGAAACAAATCCACCATCAGAGGTTTAATTTGATCGAGTAAATTAATCTGTGGATCAAAACCTCTAGCAACTCCTTCCAAATTGGCAAGGGTTTTGGCATACAAACCTAAATTGCTGGGTAAACGAATACGATTGTCACGAGATACTTGCAAAATCTCATAAAATACTTCGCTAAAGTTAATCTGTGAAAGGCTGAGATTAAAATATTTGCGTAACATACGGTCATAATCATTCGTCAGTCGTTCTAAAACAACTGGTTGATTTGACTCTGCTAATTCTAAAGTTAGTTGGCTACATCTTTTAGCATCAAGATCCACTACTGCCAGCAACATCTCGGTTAAAATCTGCTGAGTACGGGGATCTAATCGCCCTACCATTCCACAATCAAGCAAAGCAAGCCTTCCATCATTGAGGCAAAAAATATTACCTGGATGAGGATCGGCATGAAAAAAACCATCAATATAAATTTGTTGAAAGAAAGACCGAAATAATAGAGTGGTAATCTCTCGACGTTGAGTATCTTGGTCTTTATCTTCTCTTATTGCTGGGAGTTGTGCTTCTAAAATCGGTTTGCCTTCTAACCACTCAAGAGTTAATAGTTTAGGTGTGGTGATATCCCAATAGACTTGAGGAATACTTAATTGTTGAGGATCAAACCAACGACTAGCACTCAGATTACGGCGTAATTGGTCTGTATACTGAGCTTCTAAAGTAAAATCTAATTCTGCTTTGATGGCAATAATAAATTCGTCTGCCAAAGCAACAATATCAAAATCTTTGCCAACATCAGTTAAAGAGACTAACTCTGCTAAATTTCTAATCAGAGCAACATCCTGAGCAACAACAACATCAATTCCCGGACGTTGAACCTTAAGAGCTACTGGTTGCCCATTGACTAGGGTAGCATAATGAACTTGACCAATCGAACCTGCTGCGATCGCTTGTGGTTCGATACTAGCAAATACTGTTTCAATTGGTTTGCCTAATTCCTGTTGAATTAAGTTTTCGATTTGACTCCAGGCGACAGGAGGCACTCTTGCTTGTAAATCTGTTAGTGCTTCAACGTATCTTCCTGGTAATAAATCGGGACGAGTAGAAAGCAGTTGACCTAGTTTGACATAAACAGGACCTAATTCAATTAAAACTTTTTTGAGAACGGTGGGAGAAGGTAACCGAGGTTCATCAGATTTACCACCTGTGAGTAAACCTCGCATATAGTCCCAACCATTGCGGAAGACAACCTCAACAATTTCTCTTTGACGGGCAGTTTTTTGAGTGAGTGCAAACATTTAAGTTTTTAAATAGTTCTAAGCATTTTTGATTTAGGATCCCTCCAGTTATTGTAATCTTTTGAAATTCTTACAGTTGTTTTTTAGTTACTACAAATCTTGGGTAGGGCTTTGGCACTGCTAAACTCAGACATTAATTTAGGAATTTGATATATAGCATTGCTCACGCTCTATGAGGTACACCATTACCAGTTAGTAATTAGTAATTACTAATTGCTAATTATGAGGGATGAATAATCAACCATTAACATAAGCGAAGCACACTACCGTAGGTCTCAACTATCAACGCTCAAGCAGGAAAATGAACTGTATCTCATTAATCTAAGAACCGCTATAACTGGTTTTTATAGCTGTAGATGGATTTAAATTTTTTATTTTTTATCGAAAAAAGATGATTATTTTTTTTGCTAAACAAGCTCGATTTTTTAAGGTAATTTTATATTATTAATCTCTAAATTTAAGTAATAAGCATTTTAAAAGTTACCTATATAAGAGCTTATTTTTTTATTTTTATTAGTTATTAAATCTACAAGTAATTTAATTGCTTTGGTGAAGGTGGATCGATTCTAGAGTTGTTTTTGAAAATTGATTTTAGTTAAGGGATCAAGTCTAAAAAACAAAGGATTAAGCAAAATTAGTTTTTACAGGTTTGGACTCCTGTAGTTATTTGGTTTAGATTTGAGTCATCATCTAACTTGATCGACATAATTTCAAACTGTATCTTTAGGTAGATTAAACTTACTAGTCATTCATAATATTTTTTAAATAGATTTAATATTTGATTTTTCAAGGATCGAACTTTTAGGAAGTAGAGATCAAATTTAAAAATTCATTTAATCACCACTAAAAAAAAGGCAATGAAACTTAACAATTCCAATCAACGTATTTGTATTTATTGTCGTAATTATCAATTGCTGGGCAGAAAATCAGGTAATTGTCAAAAACTGGGTGTAGCAGTTGAGGGACGTTGGCAAGCTTGTCCTTTATACGTAGCCCCCTTTCGAGAATTAAGCAAAGAAATGGAAATGGAAATGGAAATGGTTTAAATAAGATTTTCTAAATTATCACAGTAAGTGTAAAGTAACTTGATACAATTAGCGATCGCACCTAGATGAGCAATTTCATAGCCATGAGTATTTTCTGTAGGAAAGCCAAGACAGGCAGCCCGTGCTACATGACCAAATTTCATGGCAATCGAAGCATCGCTACCAAAACCACTGATTGCAGCAAATTGTAAGGGAATATTCGCTTGATTGGCTGCTTGTACTAATTCAGAGTTTAAATTTTCATCATAAATTCCGTAACCATCTTGAGAAAGTAAAACGGGAATTTCTCCTGCTTCAATGGGATATTCGGTAGCAAGAGGGCAAATTTCTAAAGCAATTAAAGCATCCAATGCTTGATTTTGAGTAAAGTATAAAGCGCCAATTGCCCCAACTTCTTCTTTGGCAGAGGCTACTAAATAAATATCAACTGCTGGATCTTTTATTTGTTCGGCGAGTTCCAGTAAAATTGCTACCGAAGCTTTGTTATCAAGCGTGTAGCTAGCAATATAATCTTTGAGGCGAATTGGTTGTTTACGATGTTTGCCTACTACCACTCGACTTCCTGGGCGTATACCAGCAGTTTCCAATTCTTCTAAATTCAATTTGGTTTCTACCCAAGCGTCTTCCCAATTTAAAGGCGCATTTTCTTGTTGGGCTTTTTGTGGAGAGTCATGGGAAACGTGACGAGATCCGAAGGAAAGTATTCCACTAATTATTTCCTCCTCACCCAAAATATCTACAACACCTTCTCCATATACCCAAGGAAAAGAGCCACCTAATCTTCTTATCTGTAAACAGCCCCGATAATCAATAGATTTGACAATTGCCCCAATTTCATCTTTATGCCCCGTAATGGCAATTGCTCTTGATGAATTGTTTCCAGGAATTTTGGCAATAATATTTCCTGCACGATCTTGCCAAGATTCTACCCCGAGTGTAGCAAAACGATCTAGTAGTAAGCGATCAATTTGGGCTTCAACTCCACTAGGAGAGTGATGTAAAACTAATTCACTAATAGTATCAAACAAGCGATCGTAAATTGAATTTGTCTGGCTATTAAATTGCATATCAAACTAGATAGGTTGCCAAGAAAATTTTAACTGCGATTGTTTCTGGTTCATTAATAAAACAACAATACCAACCAACAAAGTGGGTGGGCTAATTCATAGTTATAAAACGAAGGAGTGCAAAGGTGCTTCAGGTGTAACAGGAGAGAAATAAGAGTTTTTATTTTATATTGAATTTTGCCTTGGTATTAAAATCTTCTGAAAAATTTATCAATTATACGTTATAAGTTGTGGACAATAATTTTACAAACGTGTCGGTGATAAGTCTCTACTGATAACTGATGTTACACTGTACTGTTAAAAATTGAAATCGAGGCAAAGAAATCAACCACTCTTATATTGTATGAAAATATCGCTAATTGGTAGTAAAACTTTTGGTAAAACAATTAAAGATTATGCGTGGTTTTGTTTAATTATTTTGATAATTTGTTTAGGTATTTTTTTTCGTTGTGCTAATCTAGAGCAAAAAATATTTTGGGTGGATGAAGTTGCTACTTACGTAAGAATTTCTGGTTATACACAAGCAGAAGTTACTCAAAAACTTACTAATCAAGAATGGTTATCTGTAGCAGATTTACAACAATATCAAAAAGTTTCCTCAGCCAGAAATTTACACGATACTTTTAACGCTTTAAAAAAAAGTCCAGAACACGCACCCCTTTACTTTTTATTAGCCAGATTCTGGGTACAAATATTTGGCAATTCAGTTACTGCAATTAGAAGTTTATCAGTTGTTTGTAGTTTATTGGCTCTTCTTTGTTTATATTGGCTTGGTTGGGAATTATTTAAATCTACTAAAACTGCCGATCTTTCTATGATGCTTTTGAGTGTTTCTCCATTTTATGTAGCTTATGCACAAGAAGCACGACCCTACAGTTTATGGACAGTAACAATTTTACTTTCTAGTGCTATTTTGTTAAGAGCGTTAAGAACTAATCAATTACAAAATTGGTTATTTTATACAGTTAGTTCAATTTTAGCTTTTTATATTTCCTTATTTTCTTTTTTGGTGGTAATTGGACAAGGAAGTTATGTTTTTATTATTAACAAGTTTAAATTTAATCAAAAAACCAGCAACTATTTATTATCATTAAGTTTAGCTGTTATTGCTTTTCTGCCCTGGTGTTTAGTAATCGCTCAAAATTGGCAAGCCCTTCAAGATAATACTTCTTGGATGGATCAACCATTACAAATTTCCGCCATGCTCGGAATTTGGATTGCTAGTATTTTACTGATTTTTGGTGATTTACCCTTATCTTCTGACTTAAATCCACTCAAAGTAGTAATTATTTTAGTAATGTTGGTAGTAATTTTGGGATTAGGAATAATAATTTATTTTTATTTTCAAAAAAAATATTTAAAAAAGAACAGATTAATTTGGTATTTATCTTTTACTATTGTAGGTATTTTAATTACTATTTATCAAAATAAACTTGATCAATCCTCCCTAGTTGCTATCTTAGACCCTGTAACTTTTATTGGTATTAGTACCGCTTTAATTTTATTAATTTTAGTTTTTTATTCCCTATTATTTCTTATTTTTAATCATCAACAAAAAATTACTTGGTTTATTTTAACTCAAGCGATCGCAACTCCGACAATTTTAATTATTACTGACTTAATCTTCAACGATCAACGTTCTGCTACACCTCGATATCTTATTCCTGCTCAATTAGGTATTCATTTGGCAGTAGTTTGTTTATTAGCTAGTCAATTAGGATGGATTAATTGGATGAAAAAAAGTCAACCCCAACTAGGAAGAATTATTTTATCTTTTTTGTTAGTGTTAGGTATTATTTCTTGTACTCTTAATTTAGAAAAATCTCCTCAATATCAAAAATCTCGTAATCTTCACAATATTTCTATTGCTGAAATTATTAATCAAGCTCAAAGTCCAATTCTAATTTCCGAAGCCAACCAAACAATGGACGTAATTTCTCTTAGTTATAATTTACAAACTAAAGTAAAAATAAAATTCATTGATTCTAATGCTACTTTATTTAAATTACTTGATATTACTAACCCAATATTTTTGTTTAATCCCTCAACACAGTTAAAGCAAAGCATACAAAATAATATTCAAATTAGTATGAAAGAAATATATCAACCAAAACTCATTACTCCAGGAGAAATTCATTTAACGCTTTGGTCAATTAAAAGAAAATAAATTATAACAATGAATTTTATCGAAATAAAAATTGTTGATTATCAGAAAAAAATGCAAGAAATAAAAACAATCAGAACTCAAGTTTTTCAAGTAGAACAAGGAGTAGCAGAAGAATTAGAATTTGATGGTTTAGACGAAAAGTCTCAACATCTTATAGCTTATTTAAATCAGCAACCAGTAGGCACAACTAGAATTAGAACCATAGACGAACAGACAGTAAAAATTGAAAGATTAGCTGTCTTATCAGAGGCTAGAGGTCAAGGTATTGGCAAGAAATTAATGGAAAAAGCTTTAGAAATAGTTAGTAATGATAACTATCAAGCGGTAATAATTCATGCTCAAGAATATATCAAAGAATTATATTTAAAATTAGGTTTTGAGCAGGTTGGTAAAACTTTTCAAGAGGCAGGTATTGCTCATATCAAGATGATTAAAAAACTATAAAAATTACATCTGACTTGTAGAGATAATTCATCCCACCTTTGGGTGCAGCGAAGCGATTATCCCTACTGGAATTAAAATTACTAATTACATACAGTAGCCACTGAACCGCCATCAACTCGATAATTAGCACCGACAACAAAACTAGAATGTTGGGAACACAAAAAGGCAATTACTGCTGCTACTTCTTGTGCTTTTCCGCGTCGTTTTAGTTCTAAATGAGGACGTTTTTCCTCTAAAAAACTTTCAATTGCTTCATCGAAGCTAACTCCTAATTCTTCCGCTCTTTTTTCCATCATTTTATCTGTCATCGGTGTAGCGATAAAAGCTGGAGAAACAGAGTTAACTAAAATGCCATCTTTAGCATATACTTGAGACAAATTTTTAGCAAAATTGAGAATAGCTGCTTTGGCTGCACAATAAGGCATTTCATCAGGATAAGGTTGAACAGCATCCTCTGAACCAATTAAAACTATTCGTCCCCAACCTTCTTTTTGCATCACTGGAATAAAAGCACGGCATACCCTTACCGCAGCCATAAAATCTATATCAATAGTTTCATACCAATCTTGATCAGTTAATTCTAAAAATTCTTTAGTCGAACCGGTAATACCTGCACAATTAACTAATATATGAACTGTACCAAATCGATCAATAATTTGTTGTTTAGCTGCTTCAACTTCTTCTAGATTTCTTAAATCTGCTGACACAGGAAATGCTTCACCAATTTTGTTGATTTCCTCAACAGTTTCTTTGAGGGGTTCGATAGTTTTATCAAGTAAAGCAATTTTTACTCCTTCTGCTGCAAGTAATTTAGCAGTTGCTTTGCCTATACCTGAATCTCCACCAGTAATTACGGCGACTTTACCTTTAATTCCCAAATCCATGATTATTTCCTGTATAAACCTGTAAATTGCAATGGTTTTTACTGATAAAATATTTGGCGTTGCTAAATTAAAACAGTATGAATTGTCAACACGGTGGTTGAACAAGACAAATTTTTCATGCAGATGCTAGGTGAAAAGAACTAAAGTAACTAGCCTTTTTAACTAAGAGTTGTTTTTTGAAATTAAGTTAAAAAAGTTTTTCAAAAACAAGTCAAAGTTTTTTGTTGATAAAACTCATGCTAGATATTTCCAGCAACAGTTTTATAAGAACTTCGGTAGCTGCTTTTGTTGTTTCATAAATACTTTTTAACCAAGTAAAAAGTTCCTCAGAATTTGTTACATTCAGCATGACAAGATTCGATTCATACATCAAATTAGCAACACCAAATGTTCAGCTATTGGTTTAGCTGCTATTGTAGTTAAACCAGCCAGATCAATCAATAAACCAAAGACAATTTAGAGCGATTTTGTATTCACTCTACTAAGTATGATAAGTAGAATTACGATATTAGCTATCTATCGTAAAGTAGAAATAACTAATTACCATACTTTGAGCGTTTAAGTAAAGCTATGTCTTAGAAGTATGTTCAGATAGAAGAAGATTTGTTTTCTTCAGATTTGTTTTCTTCAGTTTCTGAGGATTTTTGCTCGCTATTAGAGTATCTATTATTCCTTCGCGAGTAATTAAAAGATGTTTTGCGGAACTTTCGAGCATTAAGTTTGTTTCTTTCCGCTTTTTCTTTTTTAGCATTACGACGTCGAGACATTATGATTCCTCATTGATACAACAAAAAACTTCTGGGAAGTGCCAGTGGAATTAATCCGTTTGATTCCCAGAAGCTTTATTTAAATTAAATTTAAAGCTTAGAAGCGGTAGTTTTTGCGACCACCACCACCAAACGAGTTCCTATCTTCGCGAGGTTTAGCTTTATTCACTTTTAATTCGCGATCCATCCATTCTGCCCCGTTAAGAGCATCAATGGCTTTATCTTCTTCTGCCTCTGTTCCCATTTCTACAAAGGCGAAGCCTCTTACTCTCCCTGTATCGCGGTCAGTAGGGAGGTGAACGCGTTTAACGCTTCCATATTCAGCAAAGACATCGGTGAGGTCTGCTTGAGTAACCCCATAGTCCAAATTGCCTACATAAATTGACATAAATCAATTGTCTCCTTAATCGTAAATTTTGTAGAGAGTGAAGATTTAGGAGAGAAGCTTATCAATACTCTGTGGAAAAAACCTATCAATACTGAATACAAATTCTATCTCTTATCTTTATTCTCAAAAACTATACTAACACTTTTCTTGAAAATGGCTATAGCGACTTTATTAAAAAAATCTTAGTTTTTTACAAGAAATAGTATAGCGATCGCACTTGCTCACAACTTGGCTCTAAATGCTTATAATAAGACACGCTTTATCTTCTTGTTGTTTAACCTGCCATAATATCAGTCGAAGTTGAGATTGATTATTGAGCAAAATTCTGTTAATTAATAACTTTTTCAATCAGTTTTGAAATTTGAAAGGCTCGGTTCAAAACCATTAGATGTCCTGCCTTTTCGATAGTAAAATCTGGTTTAACAAAACGAATGGGAAAAATGCGATCGCTTTCCCCGTGAATATGATACAGATGTTCGGGAATGGTTTCATTATTCCAAATAACTACTCGGTGAATTGCCCATTTAATAAAGTGTGCATCGGTATCAAATAAAATCGCTTTAAGTAACTGACATTCTTCTTTGTTTTCCAAACCAAAAAACCATTTAATTAATGAATATCCTATAAAAAGAAAGGTTTGATAAGGAAAAATGCGATGAATAGGAAACCAGCGTAAAATTTTCAAATAAAAAGGGATTTCTGACTTATTTTTAGTACTAGAAATTAAAATTATTTGCTCTACTTGAATGTGTTTGGCAATTTCTATGGCAACGATACCACCAAAAGATAATCCGATAATTATGGGATGTTCAGATTTAATTTGAGTCGTCAGACGTTGAGCATACTCAGCAAGAGATTCATCGGGTTTTGGTTCTAACCAATCAATGTGAACTGGCTGATATCCTTTAAATTCTAGTCGTTGAAAAACACGTTTATCAGCACCTAAACCACTAATAAAATAAATATCCTTTAATGCTTTTTCAGACGGTTCTTTCGTTAATTGCGACAAGCGATCGCTTTGAGATGAAGTCATTTTTTTTACATAACTTTACATTATTTATTTTATAATTGGTTAATTTTATCCTTTGAAACTTAAGAATGAAAGAAATTGAATTAAATCAAGAGAAGACTGAAAGATAGACTAAAATTATAAATTTGTAGAAATAGCAGCAACAGGACAAGTAGGAATACACTGTTCACAAACGACACAACGCGATCGCCAAAACTTGAGTTTAAAAGTTTCTGGTTCAAGGGTTAAAGCTTGAGTGGGACAGACACCAGTACATAAACCACAGTGAACACAACTATCAAAGTCAATGACAATTTCTCCACTGGCAGAAGAAACTTCAATCCCTTGCGATCTCATCCATTCTATTGCTGCTTCTACTTCATCAATATCTCCTAAAAGTTCTACCACCAGTGTACCGATTTGATTTGGTGCTACTTGAGCGCGGATAATATTAGCAGCGACATTAAAGTCTTTTGCTAGTCGGTAGGTGACTGGCATATGAACTGTATTTCTCAGAAAAGTTAAGGTGACTCGCTTTTTCAATTGTCTGCCTGGGATGAATCTTTTCTCTATGATAAAAAACTATTGAATTGATAGCTCTTGGGCAATTACTCGGAAGTAGATAATCAAGATCGTTACAATTAGATTTGTGATTAATTTTAATAATTGGCTAATGAATCCTAATCCTTCCGAATCTCCTACTAATAATCGTTTCAGAAATATTTTACTTGCTTTAGTCGCGATCGCTCTAGGTATTAGTCTCTTTTTTAGCTCACAAACCCAAACTAGTGCTAATTCATTAGAAACTCAAGCACAACAATCAACTGCCCTAGAAGTAGCTTTAAGTAATGGTAAACCAACCCTGACTGAATTTTATGCTGATTGGTGTAATACTTGTCAGGCAATGGCTGAAGATTTAGCAGCAGTTAAACAAAAATATCAAGATAGCGTCAATTTTGTCATGCTTAATGTTGACAATACCAAATGGTTGCCTGAAATTCTCCGTTATCAAGTTGATGGAATTCCTCATTTTGTTTTTATAAATCAAACAGGAGAAGCGATCGCAGAAGCTATTGGCGAACAACCACGTCCAATTTTAGAAGCGAATTTAGACGCTTTAATTGCTCAAAATGCATTACCTTATGCTAATTCTACTGGTCAAGTTTCTCAGGTAGAGCGTTCTATTTCAGCAGCGAAAAACAGCAAAGACGATCCTCGTAGTCATTCGGCACAAGTTCAATAATAGTTACCAGTAGAGACGTAACATGTTACGTCTGTACAGTTACCAGTAGGGGCAATTCATGAATTGCCTGTACACCAGTGACCAGTTAACCATCAACTAAGTGCAATTTATCTTACTAGACAAGGAAATTTTTTATGACAATTATTGTTAAACATAAAAGAACAGGAAATGAATACCTTTTTTTAGGTATAAATGAGGGAGGAAAGCAAGTATCTTTACCCTCTCGTTTTCTCAACGATCTTTTTGTTAAAGAAGAACAAGAAAATTCTTTGATAGCAACTTTATGTGATGCTAAAGGTAATATTTTTTTTAGTCAGATTGATGAAATCATTGTCACCGAAGTAGAAGGAAAAAAACCATCAGAACTATTACCAAAAGTAGCCAATTCTGCGGTAGTTGAAGAATATCAAGAAGAATTTGATGATGAATTTGATGAAGAGTTTGATCAAGAAGACAGAGATTATTCTCCACTGATTACACCTCCGTCTACACAATCAAATCAAACCAAAGAACAATTTGATGATAACGAAGAAGATTGGATTTAAAAAAAATCAATTCAGGGGCGATCAAGCGATCGCCCTTACAATTTGTGTTATTCAATTCTTAATTTATCCACCCACAACTACACCACCATTGGGATGTAGAACCTGTCCAGCAAAGTAAGAAGAATCATCTGAAGCTAAAAACACAAAGCTAGTAGCAACTTCTACAGGTTGTCCTGGACGTTGCATGGGTACTTGTTTACCAAAACCTTCAACTTTTTCGGCATCAAAAGCATCGGGAATAAACGGTGTCCAAATTGGGCCTGGAGCAACACCATTAACACGAATACCTTTTTTTAACAGAGATTGAGACAAAGAACGAGTAAATGCTAAAATTGCGCCTTTAGTAGTAGAATAGCTCAATAATGCTGCATTACCTTTGTAAGCATTAATTGAAGTAGTGTTGATAATCGAACTACCTTCTTTTAGATGAGGAATTGCAGCTTTAGTGAAGTAAAACATCGAAAAAATATTGGTACTAAAAATACTTCCTAAACGCTCAGAATCTATATCTTCTAAAGTTTCAGCATCTTCCAAATATTGTTCGGCAGCATTGTTGACTAAGATGTCAAGTTTGCCTAACTCTTTGACTGTTTGTTCTACTGCTTCACGACAAAACTTTTCCCCGCTAATATCACCAGGAATTAATAAACACTTTCTTCCTTGTGCTTCAACTAAAGATTTAGTCTTCTCTGCGTCTTCATGCTCATCTAAATAAACAATCGCTACATCAGCACCTTCTTTGGCATATAGTACAGCTACCGAACGACCAATACCACTATCACCACCAGTAATTAAAGCGACTTTATCTCTTAGTTTACCGCTACCTTGATAATCATCGCGGTCATACTGAGGCTGAGGTTTGATCTCAGATTCTAATCCAGGTTTTCTTTCTTGCGATTGTGCTGGAATTTGATCTGCGGAAATAGTCATAAATAATTCTCTCTTGTTTTGCTTGATGTTTGTTAAAAAATGAACAACAAATCAGTGTTCGGAAATTAGGCTGAGTTCGGAAATTAGGCTGAACTTTTTTTAGCAAAGACAACCAAAAATGCGACTGCCCAGCAGCAGCTAGCGCGATCTCGCCGAGGAGCGAGGCGCAATGCAGTCGCTTTAAATCAATTGGTTGTTTGTATTACCAACAGTTATTTAGTCGGCTTACAGTCAATGTAGAAAAAAATTACCAAGCAAAAATATGTCATAAGTATGATTTATGAAGTTTAATATTTTTTATTTCTAATATTTTTTTTATTTCAGTTTTGGGTTTCGATTTTTATTTTAATTTTAGTTACATTAAAAACGAAACTTTTTAAATTTCAAGGTAGGAAATTGCACCACAAAAATAGGCAAAACCCTAACCAAAACTAAGTAAATCAATTTAAAATATAAATAAGTAAGAAGAATTTCAAAAGCTTTATTGTTTTCATAGCTTTATCTCAACATGAAGATTCAATCATCTGTATTAGTTCATTTAGGTTTCGGTAAATATGTGCGTTCCGATCGCGTTACTGCTTTAGTACCAATTGAAGAAGAAAGAGGTCCAGGAAAACGCACTTTAGTTTATTTAGAAGGCGAAAGTAATCCCATTGTAGCTTCTCGTTCAGAAGAAACTATTGTTCGCGATATTGTTCAAGAACCAAAAGAAATTACTCAATCTCGTCAACAACAAGAAATTCTGCAAGATCTACTTGTCGATCTCAGTCACGTTAATAATACTGTACGTCGGATTAGTCGTGATCAGGGCAATCTAGATTTAGACCGTTTAGAACAACGCATTCGCCAAGTGATTGAAGAAGAATAATTGGCAATTGCTTCTACCGAAGTTTTGTAGCTACTGAAGAGTTGTAGAGCAATTCTTTTTGAATCGCTCTATAAATTTCTTTCCTAAGATAGAGCGAGCTTTCAATTAACTTTCTTTACGATTTAAAAGTTAATACAAACCAAAGAATAAGTAAATAATACTTCTAATTTTCCCGTAGCAGTATATAAAATTCTTGTGGACGATTTTTACTAAATTAAGCTAGCTCTATCTATGAAATTTGTTTCCGAGCCATCGATCGCAGTTAAAATTAACAAAATGAAGCAGAGGGTGCGATGGCAAGAACCAATCATCAAACAGTTTGCTATAGATCAAACTCGTTTAGTAATTGACGATGGTGCTGCTGACAATCCCGAATTTTCTTTTTTAGTCATTGGGGATAGCGGTTGTGGGGAACATTATGGTCATAATCCTCAAAGACAAATTGCCGAATTGATGCTGGAACATCGAGATGAAATTAACTTCATCCTTCATACAGGCGATGTAGTTTATCAGGTAGGTTCTAAGGAATATTATTACAAAAATTTTATCAAACCTTATCAAGAATATTTAGTAGGTGGTAACTCACCTAAACAGCTTACTTATGACCGTCTAGTTTTTAACATACCTTTTTTACCCGTATTAGGTAATCACGATTACTACGACTTGCCAGTTGTTTACGGAATGTTATCGCAAGCTAGCTGGTTTTTACGTCATTTAGTTCCCAACAAAATTGATTTTGATGTCGGTTGGCATGGTTCATTTCAGGGACAAACTTATGCCGAAGCTTTTCTGGATTATTTATTAAAAATTAAAGGAGAAATCAATTTAAAAAAGCATTTAGACCAACACTATACAGCCTCAGTTAATCAAAATCGTTGTTTGCGCTATCAACCAGAAAAGTTTACTCGATTGCCAAATCGCTACTATACTTTCCGATACGGAAACATTGATTTTTTTGCACTCGATTCTAATACTTTTAACGAACCATCACCATTACCCGATACCAAACAGGGAGAAGAAGTTCGTCGTCAACTCAATTCTCGTTATCAACTCTTAGAACAAAGAAAACAACAAATTTTGGACAAATCTAGCCAACTAGACCCTAATCAACCAGAACAAGCAGAGATACTTGATGATTATCAAAGCAAAATAGACCAAATTTCAGAAGAGCAACGGGATATTGAAAAAAGATTAAATCAGCAACCAATTACTGTTGATTTTGAGCAATTAAACTGGCTAAAAACTCAATTGATTGAGTCTTGGCATACAGAAACAGTCAAAGGCAGAGTTGTTTATTTTCATCATCCTCCCTACGTTACTGAAGCAACTAAATGGAATCAAGGGCAAACTTTGGCAATTAGAGATTATTTACGCCAAGTTTTTGATGAAGTAGCCAAAGCTATTCAAGAAATTGCTCAAGATCGTCCTGTCGTCGATTTAGTTCTCTCTGGTCACGCGCACTGTCTTGAACATATTTATACAAAAAATACAGGACACGCAGATTCTAATCTTAATTGGATTGTTTGTGGTGGTAGCGGTCACAGTCTGCGTCGTCAAAGAAGCGAAGGTACAATTTTACTAGGAACAAATAACCAAGGTAAAACTGTTTCTATCGCTGAGTCACTTCTATATATCGGTCGTAATGGACATGGTTCTCATAAAAAAAGACCTTATTCTTTTTTACGCATCGATGTGATTAACGAGCAAAATCAGTTACCAAAATTTGTGGTTCGTCCTTATGTAGCCGAACGATATCAACACCAATGGCATAATTATAGTCTCAAACCTTTTACCTTATAGTAGTTAGATCAAATTTGTGATTAGATTAATCTAATCAACATTCACTTTAATATTTGTGACTATTGACAGAGGAGAGCATTTCTCTATCTTTGCTATGTTTGGAGCAAAGTTTTAGAGTAAGAAAATAATGGAAAATCGATTAAATCCTCCGTCACAACTACCACCTAAACAAAAATTTGCGAGTACGTTTGGGTTTTTAGGTCAAGTTAGTTATTGGGTACATTTATTATTAGGTTTTGCTTCTGGCATTACTTTACTTTTAGTATTCTTTAGTCGTAGCTTTAGCGAGCAATCCAATAATCCTGCGATCGCGACGGTTTTATTTTTTTCACTTGCTGCTATTCTTGTTTTAGGATTTAGAATGTATTGGGCTTGGCGTTGTACTCGTTTAGCTCAAAGTTTACAGGCGGAAAATCCTCGCTTACATCCGAAACGCAAAGAGATTATTAATGTTCTTCGGGTTGGTTTATTGGTTAGTATGTTAGGTTTATTGTTAGGTTTTATTGCCACAGAAGTAACAGTAGTAGCAGTTTTAGCCAAAGCGATCGCTCAACCTCAAGGAGTAGCTGTTTACCAACCTGAAAAAATTGTCAGATCAATGGATTTATTTTTAATCTTGGCAAATGTTAATATCATGGGCGCACATTTCCTTGGTGGCATGAATTCTTTAGGTTTACTTGATTGGATTACAAAAGAATGAGGATAAAAAACTTTCATTCAATTGCTTAGTAGCTCACTATAGCCTTTCTCGCTCTTGGTGAGGTACACCATTACCAGTTACTAATTACTAATTACTAATTATAAGGGATGAATAATCAACCATTAACATAAGCGAAGCGCACTACCGTAGGTCTTAACTATCAACTATCAACGCTTAAGCAGGGAAACGAACTGTATCTCATTCATCTAAGAACCGCTATAGAAAAATCTTTAGTTTTTAAAACAGCAAAATTACTAATAACAAAAAACCAAAGCAAGATAAACTAGTTTCGATAAATATGGATTTCATGGTCTTGAACTCCTCAGAATTGTTTTTTTTTATCAGACACTATTTAATATGTCTAGCAAATCTAGTTTATGCTTGCCATCTTCAAAAGGATAGTTATTAAAAAACCCAGCTACTTTTATCGTAGCTAGGCTAAATTACTTCTTCAAACTAAAAGAACTTATACTAAACCTACCTCATGAGCAGTACGGTTTAACATCGATGCAGCCCTGTTTCTGACTGCTTTAGTTTTATTGAGCATTAACCAACGAGCTTGTGTTTTGACTGAAACATCTGTAGATTCTGGTTTAGTTGTTACTACTGGACGATTTGTATAGGTTACGCCACGATAAGTAAGGTTAGCTGGTGGTTGTAAAACTGGTGGTTTTTTCAAATTATGAAACCGCCAATCTAATCCACGATATTTACCAGCAACTTTTGCTTCAACAGTTTCTGTGACTGAGGGATTATATTCGTAACTAACACCACGATAAGTAAGTTTCATGCTTTCGCCTCCGATTTCTTTGAAGTGTGAGGCGCGTTCCTTCAGGAAATTTTCCCTACTTCCGTCTTCCTAACTTTTTTAGTGAAGATGAACGTTTTTTATTTCAGTATCTATTGTTACAGTTTTTAGGATAAAAGTCAAATTCGCAACAATACTTTACAAAGTATCAAGCTAAAAGCGATCGCTCTAAGACAAACTCAAATTAATCAACAAATCTATAATTAAAAAAATCTAAAGACTAAGCAAATACTATAGAAGAAGATAGATATAGCCCATTGAATAAACCAAACTTCAACAGAATTTAGCTCATTATATATAAAAGATAACTAACTTACTTAATTGAAAACTACTAACCAATAACTAAGCTATCGATGAAGGCGAAACCAAAACTCATCCAAGAAGAGATTTTAGTAGTTGACGATCAACGAGACAATTTACTCTTGCTCTCAACGATGCTAACCATGGAAGGATATCAGGTTAGAGAAGTTGTTAATGGAAAATTAGCTCTTCAGGTAGCCAAAGCCGATCAGCCAGACTTAATTCTACTGGATATTAATATGCCAGAAATGAATGGTTATGAAGTTTGCCAACTACTAAAAGCTGATCAAGAAACCAAAGATATTCCAATTATTTTTATTAGTGCCTCTCATTATGCCTTAGATAAAGTCAAAGCTTTTAATTGTGGTGGCAATGACTATATTACTAAGCCTTTCCAACTTGAAGAAGTTTCCGTAAGAATCAAAAATCAATTAGCAATTCGTCGTCTACAAGTAGAATTAACTGAAAAAAACGCTTGTTTAGAAAATGAAATTCGCCATCGTCAGGAAGTCGAAAGCGAATTGTTAAAACTCAATCAACAACTTAAAGTTTTAGCTACAGTTGATAGTCTAACTAAAATTGCCAATCGCTATTATTTTGATGAAATGTTTGAAAGAGAATGGCGACAATCTAATCGAGAAAAATCTTCTTTGTCTTTAATTCTGTGTGATGTAGATTTTTTCAAAAGTTATAACGATTATTTTGGTCATCAAGCAGGAGATGATTGTCTTTATCAAGTAGCTCAAGCTATCTCTGAAGTAGTAAAACGTCCAATGGATTTAGTTGCTCGTTATGGAGGTGAAGAATTTGTAGTACTTTTACCGCAGACACCAGTAGCAAGTGCTTTAGAATTAGCAGAAAAAATCCGCTACAAAGTTTACAAGCTTAATCTGCATCATCCTCTCTCCGCCACAAGCGATCGCGTTTCTCTAAGTCTTGGAGTGGCCGGAATTGTCGCGAGTTCACAATATAATAAAGAACAATTTTTAGCCATTGCGGATCAGGCACTTTATCAAGCAAAACAACTTGGTCGTAATCGAGTCATTTTAGGCTCTTTATCTTGATAGATTAACCCAAAATCATGCTGATCTTTTTAAGAGGTTTTGCGGGGTTTTGGTTTAACCATTCTTGAACTATGGGTAGATTGTATTCATATATATAGTGGTTCAATTGATTTAGAAGTTTTTTTTCTTTAATACAAATTATTGGCAACTATATTTCAACATAAAAATAATTTACTTTTGTTTGCTATGTTGAGTGCAATAATGTATTATTAAACTTGGTAACATCTTACCAGCTGTAAAGTCGTGGAATTTTTTTTAAAAAGCCGATGGCAATCATTCTGTAAATTAAAGTTGTCTTACCACCTTCGTAGTGGCAAAACTTTAGTCTTATTAAATTGGCTAAAAAGCTTAAGTTGGAAATATAGCCAAACACCCAGAATTCCTGGTCAGTGTCCACCATAAATTTAAATTTATAAGCTCCTCAATTGAGTCTCTACAATTTTTTAATTGAGATTGAGCTTGAAGTTTACCAATTTAAATTGAGTAAATTTTTTTGTTGTTCAACATCTTCGGATTCGCTCAGAGCAAGAAAAAACTTAATTAATTACTCAATTGAAGTAATATAAAATCCATCAAAAATTTGTCTCGCAGCGACGAAAAGAGATATTTTTGATTGATTTTTAACAGTAATAAACACAATTTGAGTATCTATAAGATCGTAAAAAAAATATTGCTTATAGAGCCAAATAAAAAAATATTACTTGAAATAAAATTGAAAAATTTTTAATTACCCACGATAATTATTAATTTCTTTTTCAAGTATTTTAATTAATTTCTTGGTCTTAAACAGTTAAATTAAGTTTTTTGACTTGAATCTAATCTAATTGATATTTGACGATTTATGATGTATCAGCCTTATCAAAAGAATTTAGCTGTTCAATCTATTTATTCAGGATGGCGACACTATCAAGTTAATGGATCAGATTACAGTCCAGAAGGAAAAATTTTTGAAGTTTCGGTTCAAGAGTCAAAATGTTGGTTATTAGAAGCTTCAAAATTATACTCAAGAATCGCTTTAAAAGAATGTTTGATCGCAGGTATTCTTTGTAATAATTCCTATTTAGAAAACAGAGAGGGACGATGGATTGTAATTGGAGATCCGAGTGAGGGAGCTTCAATTGCTGCGGGAAGCAAAGCTAAATTAAATCAGTCTCATCTGAGACAGTTAAAACCTAAACTAGATACTCTCCCCTTTAGCTATAAATTTCAATATATGGCAACTTTGCACCAAGACTTTAATGGGAAGACTATTTATCTTAAAGGTTCGCTAAAAACGGTTTTGTCTTGCACCCAACAAATGCTCGATTGTAGTGGCGAAGTAATACCTCTCAACTCCACGTTGATCAAATTGGAAGCACAATCTATGAAAAAAGAAGGTTTAAAAGTTATTGCTTTTGCCAAGAAACTAGTGTCGGAAGAAACAGTTTCTTTAGAACGTGCGGAGCTTAAAAATGGGTTTATTTTTCTAGGATTACAAGGTATGTATTGTTCTTCCTTGATATATTAGTTTTAAGGAGATTTATAACTAGCTACTCTAAGGTTGAGCTTGGCACGATTCGGATCGTAGCTAAAAATAAATTCGCCTGTTTGCTCTTCTCTACTAGACAAATAATCAATTTGTTGCATCCCAGTTTCAGTGATTTGATCAGAAACTTTCAATTCAGCAGTTACTTCTACAAATTCAGCAGTTCTTCCCCCTTGATTAGTAACAGCAAAAGGAACATAAAATTGATTTTCTACCTGACGAATTTCTCCACCAACTCTTACTGTCACGACGGGTGGATTACTGTCTCCTGTAACCCAAGTATAGATGATTAAAGAAATTATAAAACCAAATATTGCTAAAGCAATGCTAAAACTGACTTTTTCTGCTACAGATCTGGTTTTAGTAATTGAAGAATAATCGCTTCGATCTTGTTCGCTCATACTGCTAAACGTCCTGCTGCTCCACCAATACTAGCGGGTAAACTAAGAATAATAGAATAACGCATCCATAAAGACCAAGGATCGTCAAAAGCCAATCTTTGGAAAAACCACAACATTAAGGCTGAAACAAAGAGCGATACTAGGTAATATACCAAAGTTTCGCTTTCAGGACGCTGAAATATTCCTTGCTGTTGACGGCGTTTGTTTTGATTGGTAAAACCTGATGCAAAAACAATACCGTAGGTAATTATTAATGAAGAAAATATAATTAACAAAAGCCAAGGAGGAGTAGCAGGCGCAGCTAACATAGCAACTTCATCTGTAGGAGCAATACTAAAAGCGACAAACATCGCGCCTAAAATAGTTCCGCTCAAATCAGCTACAGTATCAGCCCAAATAATTCTTTTTTTACCCTTTCGATGCGATTGGGATTGGTTGGAATTTGAATTTGTATAGCGATCGCCATCCAGAATTGAACGAGATAAGGCGACACCAAACGAAAAAGGCATTGCTTCAAAAACTACTTTACCTAATACTTCATCTAAAGGTGTTTGCAGATTAATTTCTTGAAGTACGATCATAATCAAAGTAGCGCAGACAAAACCAATTGAGAGAGTTTCTATACTTTCTGCGATCGCTTTTGAGATAGGATCTTTGTCGTCTGCCTGAGAACGAAAACCCTCAACTCGGTTGATTAAAAAAACTATAAAAAAAGTAATGGCTATAATTCCTAACAGGATAGGAGGTTCAGCATAAGACCCGATAAACCATACTTCCATAGTACAAAGCAGAGGTATTCCAAATAAAAATCCACCAGAAACTCCGCTAATTATTTCTCCCCATTCTTCTGACCATTTCTTGGGAAGTTGATGACGATGTTTTGCTGCCACTTTAGACTTAATTAAGATTCAGTACCTATTGTAATTAAAAGTCGACGTATATATTTTTTATTTTTCTGAGATTCTTGAGCGTAATACTCTTAATAACTTAGTAAACTGATTCGGTAGAGGTGCGATCGCTTCGATGATGTCTCCTGATACGGGATGTTGTAGAGTTAGTTTTCGAGCGTGTAAAGCTTGACCAGATAAATTTATTTTTAGAGAACGACCAGAACTATAAAGCGGATCGCCAACCAGAGGATGACCAGTATGACTGCAATGAACTCTAATTTGATGGGTGCGTCCTGTTTCTAAAAGAAATTCCATTAAAGTATAGTTACCAAGTCTTTCCAAAATTTTCCAATGGGTAACAGCTTCTCGACCGCCTTTTTCTACGGGAACTACAGCCATTTTTTTACGCTCAACGGGATGACGACCAACAGGCAAATCAATCTTACCTTCTAGATCAGAATAAGAACCATACACTATTCCCCAATACTCTCTTCTTGCAGTTTTGGCTTTGATTTGCGCTTGTAAATGTTGATGAGCGTAATCATTTTTAGCGATCACAATTGCACCAGTAGTATCTTTATCGAGTCGATGAACAATTCCTGGTCGTTTTATACCACCAATACCAGCTAAATTATCGCAGTGAGAAAGTAAAGCATGAACAAGAGTTCCTGTTTCGTGACCTGGTGCAGGATGAACCACTAAATCGGCAGGTTTATTAATAATAATTAAGTCTTCATCTTCATAAAGAATGTCTAGCGGAATGTCTTCTGCTTGTAGGTTTAAAGGTTCTGGACTCGGAATGGTTACTTCTAAGCAATCTCCTGGACTTAATTTGATTTTTTTACTCGTACAAACTTGACCATTTAAGTGAACATTGCCTTCTTCAATTAGTTTTTGAAGACGAGAACGAGATAAGTCTGTAAGCTGACTAGATAACCAACGATCCAAGCGATCGCTTTTTTGTTCTACTGTTAAATTAATTGTTGTTTCAGAATCAATCACAAAAATTAACTAAAAAGATTGACTTAAGAATCATGATACAGACTCAGGTTAGATGTTACCGTTATGGTCGCCAGAAAATAAATGTTTACGAAGTCGAAGCAGGCTTCCTCTTTTTAAGGCGGAGTACCTTCGACCTGTAGCCTGGAAAATATTTATAAGTTCGTTAACAGTGTGAGTTGCGACTAAACCCTCTAGCTCTTAACCATCTAAATCGAGCTTATTATTGCATTGACATTGTATTTCTAGCGATTTAAAATGCAATTGAGATGCAAACAAAATTATTTTTAATTGTAAAAATGCTTCAAAACGTCAATACAGTAAATTTTCTGAGAAAGCTAAAAGGAATGATCCTAGTAGGATTAGGATTTTTATTATCGCCTTTATCTTGGTGGAACGATTTGTTTTTCAATTTGCCCTTAGCTTATTTTTTTGGCTATATCTGTAGTCAATTTTCTGCCAATTTGTTTTTGCCTTGTGCGATCGCAGGATATTGGTTTTCTAACGTGTTAGGAATTTTGTTAATGCAGATAGGGGTGTTAGATGTAGTTCAAGAACAACCTCAAGAACGCAATTTCAAAAAAGAATTATTGATGGGATTAGCGTCTTCTACTATTTATACGGTAATTATTTTGCTTTTACTACAATTCAATATCCTCAACACTCCAGATTTATTTGCGGAAGGACAATCCTTCAATATCAAATTATTTTTGCCAATCGACTAACTTTTTCAAGATTATTGGTTGATACCGACCGATAGACTGTGTACAAGCACAAACCTTAAAGTATGAATTATTTATTGTTATCATCTCTTAGCTTTTTAATTGGAACTATTGTTGGTTTAACTGGGGTAGGGGGAGCATCTTTAATTACTCCAATGTTGATCTTCGTGTTTCAAGTTCCCCCCGCAGTGGCAATTAGTTCTGATGTGGTAGCTGCTACTTTAATGAAAACAGTCGGTAGTATCAAGCACTGGCAGCAACAAACAATTGATCGAAAAGTAGTCAAGTGGTTAGCCTGTGGCAGTGTTCCTGGTTCTTTAATTGGAGTAAGTATATTACATCTACTTCAGCAAAATAGCAGTGATAAACTAGACTTTTTTTTAATACGTTCTCTTGGAGTAATGATCTTATTCGTTACTTCTATAGCAATAATACAGTTATCATTATTAACTCTATTTCCCCAATTAAAATTACCTTCTTTGCCTAAGTTTAATTTGGAAAGTAATTGGGGACGCTTTGGTGCAATTAGTATTGGAGCAATTCTAGGCTGTATGGTAGGACTAACCAGTGTCTCTTCTGGTTCACTATTTGCCTTAGTACTCATTTCCCTTTTTCAACTTGAGTCTCGCAAACTGGTAGGTACAGATATCTTTCAGGCAGCAATTTTATTAACTTTTACTTCTTTAGGACATCTTGGTTTGGGAACGGTTGACTGGAATTTAGTCATACCTATTTGGTTAGGATCGTTACCAGGAGTGGTAGTAGGTGCAAAACTGTGCCAGATAGCACCTCAAAGGTTACTCAGATTTGCTACTTATATAATTTTAGAGCTAGTAAGCTGGAAATTAGTTGCTCCAGTTTGAATTGAAAACATTAAACAGGTATCTAGGTTTAAAAACTTTGCTGAAACAAAACCAAAATAAAGTTTTAATCTTACTGTTATTTGGTGTTTATTTACCATTACAAATTTTTGTCATACTTTTACTCGCAGTACATAATCATGAAGGTGCTTTGAGTTGGGAATTACCCATAATATTGACAATTCATGACCAAGCGGGAGAAAAATTGAATTTATTAGCAGCAACTTTAACTAATTTAGGTAGTTTTTGGACGACTACTCCTTTAGTTATTGGAATGGCTTTAAGTTTTTTAGTTGCTAAACGTTGGAATTTTTTGCTTTATACAGTTATGACTTTCTTGGGTGCTATTAGCATTAGCTATACAGGGAAAATCATTATCCATAGAGCCAGACCTCGTTTATGGGAATTATTTTATCAGGTAGGAACGGATTATTCTTTTCCTAGCGGTCATGCTATCTCTAGTATGTCTTTTGCTCTTATTTTAATAATTTTGACTTGGAATAGCTCTTGGCGTTGGTTAGTTGTAATTTTTAGTAGCTTATTTGTTATCAGTATTGCTTGGACGCGCCTTTATTTAGGAGTTCATTATCCTAGCGATATTTTTGCAGGTTGGATGATTGCACTAGCTTGGACAATAGCAGTGGTATTGATGGTCAAGGTATTTTTAATGAGATTGAGCGACGAAAATTTAGAATATGATCGCTGATCAATTTAAGGATACAATTCAAGATGGGCATTGCCCACCTTGCTATCTATACCTTGATAGTTCTCTTTAACGAATTAGCATTGCAGTAGGTAAAATTGCATCTTCTAAATCTGCTCCTTTCAAGTTTGCTCCCTGTAGGTTGGCAGATGCTAAGTTAGTTTTTTCTAAATCTGCTTTTTGTAAGTTTGCGCCTGCCAAATTTGTTCCTGCTAAATTTGCTTTTTCTAAATCTGCGTCAAAGAGATTTGCTCTTTCTAAATTTGCTCCTGCGATATTAGTTTTACCTAAGTCTGCTCCCTGTAAGTTTGCACCTATCAAGTTGGTTTTTTGCAAGTCGGCTCTTTCTAAGTCTGCACCTTGTAAATTAGCTCCTTCTAAATTGGCTGCTTGTAAATTAGTATCTTTCAAAGATGCGCCAGCAAGATTACAACCAACACATTCATTGGTTTGTAATAAACGAGTCACGTTACTGGAGACAGATTCTCTAGGTACTATTGTTGGAGATATAATTGGCTCTGGAGTTGAAATTGGTGTAGACTCAGTAGCTGTAGGTTCAGGAGAGGGGGTCTCTCTCTTTGAAGAGATTGGACTTTGATAAAATGGCTCAGAGAAAGTTTGCTTCAATTTTGTCACAGCGTTAGCATTAGGCTGGTTAAACAAGAATAATGTTATTACAAGTACTAGACAAACTATAGTTGAACAAGCCGAAGTTAGTTTTTGGGAATATTTGGTGTTCATTGGATTTCTCCTCAGATTAGTGCTTAGATTTTTAGATATGCTGACAAATTCCTTACTGTTGAAGCTGATTGGAACTGATAGCTATGGTCAGATATCTTCAATAGTTTCTGAACTTAATACTATGGTTTCTATTTAATCAAAACAAATATTATTTTTTTTCAAAATGATAAATAGAAGTGATGGTACCTGCTTGGGGAAAAATACGCTTGGAAAATCCCCACGAGAAAAGAGTTGCGATCTCGCCCAGGCGGGAGGCGCATTCGCGATCGCTCTTAATTGTCTAGATATTACTATAGAATAAAATCAAGAGAAAGTTATTTTGAAGTTGATTCGTTTTTTTTTGAGCAGTTCTTTGATCTTCATGCTGCTATCATCAATAGCAGATAGAGTGTCGGGTCAATGTAATGACAAGCCTAGATAAAGTTTTAGATGAGGCAATGGATTTGCCACTTGAACAACAGGAAATGTTGATACAAATCCTACAACGTCGTATGATAGAACGGCGCAGAGATGAAATTGCTACTGATGCTAAAACTTCTCTAGCCGAATTTAGGGCAGGTAAACTAAAAGCGCAAAGTGCTGAAGAAGCGATCGCATCTCTTCGAGAATTCCTCCAGCATGAATAATGAGCAAAATAGTCGTCTCCAGTAAATTCAAGAGAGCATTTCGCAAATTTGCCCGCCGTAATACACAGTTGCAAGCACAGATTGAAAAAGCAATTGCTGGATTGTCTGATGACATCTTCAATCCATGTTTAGGTACTCATAAGCTGGAAGGAAAATTATCTGGTTTATTATCTTGCTCTTGTGGGTATGACTGTCGAATTGTTTTTGCTGTTGAAACGGAAGAAGAAAGCGGTGAAACACTTATAGTTTTGTTAGATGTTGGTACTCATGACGAAGTTTATTAAATAGCGGTCGCCCAGGCGCGATTCTCAATTTAGTCAATTCCTAAATAATTCTTTTGCTAACTAGTACTTTCTTTTATTATTCAAATACAAGGGTATTAGTTGGATCAAGAGGCAAGGTAAAAACATAATAAATAATACCTGCACCCAAAAGTACTACAGCCAAACTAAATAGCAATACCCAACGATCTGGTGGTTCGTAGGTGTCTTCATCTATATCATGACGTACGGCAAAGTAATGGTGAGTTGAAAGTAATACCGTTACCAAACCTACTAAAGAAAAAATCAATCCTAACTTCCAGCCATTACCAGGAGTAGTAGTTATGGGTGGCTTAAAAAAGCGTAGGCGGACAATGACAACACCAAAACCCATCAGAGATATTGCTGTTCGCATCCAAGCTAGATAAGTGCGCTCGTTTGCCAAGTGATCTCTAACACGGGAAGAATTTCGACGTTTTGGTTTCTCTAAATTTTCTGGCTCTTTTTCTGTTTTAATAGGTTTGAATAGTAACAGCATTAAAAAAAACCTCACTTAAAAGTCAAAAAATAGAAGTCAAAAGTCAAAAGATAGAATATTTATTATTGTTTTCTGATCTTGTTGACTGATGACTGGTCACTGTTTAGTTTTATAGTTGTAGTAGGTTGGGTTGGCGAGGAGTTCACTCTTGAGTAACGTGATTGCCTAACCCAACTAGAGTTACATTAAGTTTTGAAGCAAAAATTAATCGTCAATTGGTGCTTTGGGATATTGAATGTCAAGACTTGCTTGAGATAAATCGGGAATATCCCAGTTAATCTCTCCAGTTTTAAATACTTTGGCAGGAGGAAGATTAAATTGATAAACACCGGTATCTGGGTTGGCTTTAACTACTAACTTAGTTCCATTGAGAGCCTTAACTGCTACGGCGCTGTTCAAATCTAAACCCGCTACCTTAACATCGTTGGGTAGATAAACTCCTTCACAGTTCCAATCATCATCAGTGGTTTGACCATCTGGCAAGAGATAAAGGCTATTATCGTAAGTAGAATCACTTTTTTTAGCTTTAGAACCGTAAACGGCTAGACTTTTTCCAGTTTCGTTGCGACATTCTGTGCTTTCTTCGCCATTTTCGATAATATATTTCTGATATTGCAGTTGAGCAATTTTTTGGTTGACTTCGTTGGCATTTACTCCTTCTGGTAAAGTTTTATTCTGTTTTGCTTTTAATAGCTTGTCGATATTATTGGTTATCTCAATATAATCGGGATTATCTTGAAAATTTGGTCTGTCTGCTAAGGCTGGTTTCGCGATCGCAAAATTGAAACAGAGTAGCAAACCTAAGAAAATAGTTTTCCAGAGTTTCATGGATTTTCTCCTTTCTAATTAGTTATTAGTTATTCGTAAGGCGCGTAACGAGGAAAAAACTTTGACTTACTTGAATTGAAATGAAGGTAAGAGTTGATAAGTACCACTTTCGAGCAAAATAAAAATTCCTAAACCAATCAAAACAAAGGGGACAATACGCTTACCATATTTGGTTAAGGCACGAGCAATCAATGGATGGCGAGTTAATTGATAGGCTATGTAACACCAAACTCCGATTAAAATAAAGAAGGTTAAGAGTATGATTCCTAGATCGGCTAGATGACTACGAGCAAACAATGGTACATAAATACCAATATTATCTCCACCATTGGCAAAGGTGACTGCTGCAACTTGATAAGTTTGTGGTGCAATTACCACCAATAAACTTTTAAAGATCCCCTTACTAAAAATTGATTGGCTTCTTTCTAGGTGGTGAACATCTGAGACTGTTTGAATTTCCTGCTCATCTTTTTTGCTGCTAATGAGATTAGTAATTCCAATGATGATCGGAACGATCCCTAGTAATCCGATCCAAGGTTTCGGTAAGATTAAACCACCAAAGAAACCAGGAAGACTAGCTATTACTAAAGCAACAAAACCTAAATACTGACCTACTACAATGTGTCGGCGACGAAAAGAGCGATTGGTTTGGGAAAAAAACAGCATTAAGATAATGATGTCATCGATATTAGTTGCGATAAATGCTGTACTTCCTGCGACCGCAGTTCTTACCCACCAACTCATAATATAGTAGTGATTACCTCCCTAGTGCGAAAAGTAAAAAGTAAAAAGTAAAAAGCGTCCTGAGTGAAACGAAGGATCAAAGTCTTTTTTAAACTGATGTTTTATCCCAAATACGGATAAGAGTGTTGAAATCAAAGAATTGGTGCAATAAAAAAGATTTTATTCCCTATTACCTCTTACTTATTACCTAACCTCATCTTTAATTCTAAGTATTCAACCGAACTCGATTTTATCTATTCCTTCTGTACCATTTACTTATCTAATTGGGTTGTGGATTCAGTAATTTCACAAAGTTGCTCGTCATTTTTAGTTAAACTCATTAAAGCAAAACTGCTAGCCAGCAGAGCTATGACAGTTAAAGTAGGATTGGATAAAGTTTGGCTATCTAGCAAAATCAAAACACCCAAAGCAATCAGGACAAAAGGAATTAAATTGTTGCCATAACGGGTTAATAACTCCGCGATCGCTTTGGTTTTAGTTAGTCTATAGGCAGCGTAACACCAAATACCTACTAATAACCAGAACTCGCCGATAATTACCAGTAAACTCGACCAACTACTATTCGCAAATAATGGTACATAAATACCGATATTATCACCTCCATTAGCAAAAGTAACGGCTGCTACCCCATAGGTTTGAGGAGACAGAAAACTAAAGAAAGAAGATTCTGAAGCTGATTTAATTGCTTCTTCCTCTTCAAAATCATCGGTTTTTTGCTCTAATAAACGACTAATACCAATGACAACAGGAAGAATTCCTAATAATCCAATCCAAGGTCTTGGTAAAATTAGACTGCCAAAGAAACCAGGAAGACTAGCTAAAACTAAGGTAGTAAAACCAAGATATTGACCTGCTACGATATGTCGGCGACGAAATGAACCATTTACCTGAGAAAAAAAGAGTAGCAAAATAAGAATATCATCTAGATTGGTCGCACAAAAGGCAGTTAAACCTGTAGGAATTGCCGTAACTAATTCACTCATTATTGTTGCTCCTTAATCTTCGTATGGGTAATTTCTGGTTGGCATTGAAGGAACTGTTTCTGGAGTAGCAAACTGTTCGTGAATTTCTTCCATGCTTCGCTTCATCGACCTAGTAATTGCTGGAAAACGAGAACGTTGAAAGATGAACCAGCCAGAAGTTAAAGTGATATAAATTAAAAACAAGTAAGGAAAAAGATTGTAAGGAGCTTCTGGAGGTGGGAAAAGTTTGCTACCAGGAATTCCCACACTTCCCAGAAGAGGAATCATCATAAAAGCGATCGCGCTGATGGAAAAAACTACATCTTGAAGACGAAGTTTTCTAATTTTATGTAGATAGATAGGTGCAGCAAGAGAAATCAAAATGTAGACGGTTAAAAATCCGTAACTGCACATTGCTCCCAAATAACCCATACTTTCAAACAATTTGATCTCAAATAGAGATAAAAAAGCAGGAACTAAAAATACTAAAAATGAACAAATAGTGACAGCAACATGAGGTGTTCGGTTGGCTAAATGAGTTGTACCCAATGAGGCATGAAACAAACCATGACGTGCCATCGAGAAGAAAATTCGGGCTGCGGGATTGATACTACCAAGAACACAGGCAAAAAAGCTAAATAAAGCTCCAAATCCAATTAATTCTCCTAACCAACCTATTCCCATCTCACGAGACAAAAAACCAAGGGGTTCTTCGACTTCAGCAATGGACATTCCTGTACTGCTAAAACCCAAAACTTCAACATAGGTCATCACAATAAAGAACAAACCTGCCAAAATAACGCTACCCATCACTGCTTTGGGGATCGTTTTTAAAGGTTTTTTAGCTTCATGTCCTAAAGAAGTAGCACTCTCAAAACCAGAAAAACCAAACATAACCAAAACCAGCCCCGTTGCCAAATGACCTGGTGTTACTCCTTCTAGAGTTAATTGAGACATATCTAAAGCAAAACCTTGATGTTGCCAAATGACAAACCCTAACATCAGAATTAGCAACAGAGATATTCCTTCTATCCACAGCATCGCCATAGCTGAGAGTTGAATATCTTTATAACCTGCATACCAAGAAATTCCTGCACCAATTGACAGCAAAGTTATGCTAGAAGGATGAATTCCTAGATGACCGAATAAAACAGCGCTAAAGCTAGCAAATCCGCACAAAACTGACATACCTGTAAATAAATAAGCCAGTACTAAACTCCAACCACAAATAACTCCTGCTGTTGGTCCCAATCCTTGAACAATGTAAGAGTAAAGCGAACCAGGAGAAGCGGAACGACTAGCAAACTGATTAATATTGATACTGACTAAGACTAAACCGATTAAACCGATTAAAAAACTCAGCCAAGTACCATTGCCTGAAAGGGCAACAATTAAACCGAGGTTAGATGCTGGTATAGTAGTGGGTGCAATAACGGCAAAAGATTGAGCTAAGACTTCTTTAAAGGATAGGCAATCAGGCTTCAAACCTTGACTGTTTTGCCTATGTTTGATTTTGCTGGTCATAATTTAGTTTCTCTAATTCATAGTTCTCTCAATTGGATCAAAAGACCCAAAATTCAACTTGTAGACCCTTTAACAGTTTTTGCCGGCTTGCTTTCTAGGGACTCTTTAACTTTAAAAAAACTATTTAATAGAATCAAATATTCTTTTTTTTTGAATTAATAAATAAAATTTATTGAAAACTTTTTTACTGTTTTTTTTCTTTGATTCCACGATAATATGATTTTTATCAGTTACGTAAATATATAGGTGATAAGTCTAATTCAGAGATCATAAGATTTTTTTGCCTAGCTTAAACTGGAAATTAATTAACTTAATTTCAATCGCGATCGTTTAAAAAAAAAATGACAATATTCGTTAACTAAATAACAATTATTATGAGTATTTTCATAGAAAAAGTATCAAAGCAATTTGGTGATTTTCAAGCTTTAAAACAGATTGATCTAGCAGTAAATTCAGGGAAATTAGTAGCTTTATTAGGACCTTCAGGCTCGGGAAAATCTACCTTATTAAGAGCGATCGCGGGGTTAGAACCTCCTGATACAGGCAAGATATTCATCAACGAGCAAGATACTACTCATCTTGATATTAGACAGCGCAATATTGGCTTTGTGTTTCAGCATTATGCTTTATTCAAACACTTAACAATCTGGAAAAACATTGCTTTTGGACTGACGATTCGCAAGTATTCTCCTTCAGCTATTAAAAAAAGAGTAGAAGAATTATTAGACTTAATTCAGTTACAAGGATTTAGCGATCGCTATCCCTCTCAATTATCTGGGGGACAAAGACAAAGAGTCGCCCTGGCACGTGCTTTAGCTGTTGAACCCCAAGTTTTATTATTAGACGAGCCTTTTGGTGCTTTAGATGCTAAAGTTCGCAAAGAACTTCGTGCTTGGTTGCGTAAATTTCACGAACAAGTTGGCGTGACTACCATTTTAGTTACTCACGACCGTGAAGAAGCAATGGAAGTAGCCGATCAAATTGTGGTAATGAATCAAGGTCAAATTGAACAAGTAGGAACAGCAGGAGAAATTTATGACCGCCCTGCTAGTCCTTTTGTGATGAGTTTTATTGGAGAAGTAAATGTATTACCAAATCATGCCGACTTTTGTCAAAAGCTGGGATTACCAAACTACGATAATAAAGTTTTTGTCCGTCCTCACGATATCGAACTATTAACTTCTCCTGATGAAAGAGTAGCGACTGGTAAATTGCAACGAGTTGTTAATTTAGGTTATCAAATTCAAGCCGAATTAATGATTGATGAAAACTTGCCTGTTTATGTTCAATTGAGTCGTGATAAATTTAGCGAATTAGCTTTACAAACAGGACAACAAGTATTTATTAAACTTAAAGAAACCAAATCCTTTGTTCACTCCTAAATAAATAAGAAAAAAACTGGTAGTGGCTAAAAGATTACCAATTTAATTAGAAAAAACTGAGCAATTATTTTATATGTTTACTTCTTCTTTGTCTAATCTTGTTGCTAAAGGTATTTACCATCGTTTTAAACGTCGTGTTACATTTCCAAATAATACAAATAATGTCTGGAAAATTGAAACAGGAGTAGTCAGAACTTTAACTTGGCTTGAAGATGGTTCAATTGTAACTTTAGGATTATGGGGACAAGGAGATATTGTGGGGCAGTCTTTATCAAAAATAGAGCCTTATACGATAGAGTGTCTTACAGAAGTAGAAGCCATTAATTTTTCTTGGCACAATGGAGAGCAGTTAACCAGTAATTTACTTAATCAAATTTATCAATTAGAAGAATTAGCTATTATTCGTAGTCATAAAAGAATTGAAATAGCACTGATCAAGTTTTTGGGTTGGCTAGCTAAAAAATTTGGTCGTCAAATAGAAACTGGATATTTAATTGATTTTCAACTTACTCATCAAGATATGGCTGAGATATTGGGAGCAACAAGAGTAACTATTACCCGCGCATTAAAAAATTTAGAAGAACAGAGGATAATCGAACGTCTTCCTCTACGTCAAATTTTGTTGCGAGAAGAAGAAGTATGGTATTACGAGATTTAAAACTAAATTTAAAATTATGTTATGTTAGGTCAACTAATTTGACCTAACAAATCTTCACTATTTATGAATATAAAATTGAATGAACAAAAACCAAATTTAAAATCAAATAAAAAAACTAATAAAGATACTTTTCTCGCCAGTAGAATATTTTTAGTTTTAACCTTAACATTTTTACTTGCTAATTGTTTGATAATCGTTCATGCAGGAGAACGAGGAGTTTTAATGACATTTGGAAAAATCCAAGAGCGAGTATTAGACGAAGGAATTCATGTAATCATTCCGATAGTTGATACTGTTGAAAAATTAAGTGTTAGGGTACAAAAACAAGAAATTTCTGCGGAAGCTTCTTCAAAAGATCTTCAAGATGTTTTTACTGATGTAGCACTTAATTGGCATATTAATCCAGAAGAAAGTAATTTAATTTTTCAACAAATTGGTAACAAAAACTCAATTGTCGACCGTATTATTAATCCAGCCGTTGAAGAAGTACTTAAAGCTGTTATGGCTGAATATACAGCAGAAGAAATTATTACTAAAAGAAGAGCAGTAAAAGCCGAAGTAGATACTTTTTTGACCGAAAGACTCACTCCATATCATCTTGCGGTTGATGATATTTCTCTAGTTCATGTTCACTTTTCTGAAAGATTTGGTGAAGCAGTAGAAGCTAAACAAATTGCCGAACAGGAAGCAAAAAGAGCAGGATTTATGGCAATTAAAGCAGCAAAAGAAGCCGAAGCTAAAGTGAATTTAGCCAGAGGAGAAGCGGAAGCTCAAGGATTAATCCGTACAACTTTAAATAATGAACTTTTGAAAAAACAAGCAATTGAAAAATGGGATGGTAAACTACCTTTAATTATGGGTAATGACCATACCAAATTATTAGAGTTGGAATTAGATAATTTTATAAAAAATCGTGACAAATAAAAGTAAAAAAATTTATTATTTTTATTAATCATTCGTGTTTTCTAACTTCAAATAAAGCTCTAATATTTTTAGTTTCTTGTTTCATCAAAATTGTCTCAAAAGCCTTAGATATTTTCGTTTGAAAGCGTTGACGATGTTTGATTAATAAAACAGGTCTAATAATATCAAAAGTTATATCTTGAGTTGGATGTTCAATTTTGACACAATTGAGCGTAGAAAATTGGATTTCTTTCTGAACCATTAACTCAGGAACTGCTGCTGCTCCAACACCTTTTTCTACTAATGTTTTAATCATCTCGCTACTATTTAAAACAAACATTACCTTAAGTTTGTTAGGTGCAATTCCCCATTTTTGTAAAGCTTGCTCAAACATTTGTTGAGTTCCCGAACCAGGTTCTCGCATAATCCAAGTTGTAGTTGTCAGTTCTCTAACATTAATTGTTGTCCGTTGAAACCAAGGATGAGATTTACCAACCACAATTTGCAAGCGATCGCTTCCTACTATTTTTTGTTCTAAACTATTTTGTAGTGATAGCTTAACTTCTCCCGCAAATAAGCCGAGATCAAAATGTCCTGTTACTGTTCCCGTCACAATTTTTTCAGCATTAGCAAGGGTGCAATTAATTGAAAGATTGGGATATAGTTGTTTAAACTTACTAATCTTTTGTGGTAACCAATAGTTGCCAATAGTAAAACTTGCTCCTAATCTTAATTCTCCTCTTTGCAAATCGTTTAACTCTTTTAATGCTCGCTCTGTTATGGCTACCTGATCAAGAATTTTTTGTGCCTCTAGATGTAAAAGTTTTCCAGCTTCCGTAATTTCAATATGACGACCAATGCGATGAAATAATTTGACACCATACTCTCCTTCCAAATTTTGAATTGCAGCACTAACAGCAGGTTGAGTAATATAGAGAGCATCGGCAGCACGAGTAAAATGCAAATGTTCTACTACAGCTAAAAAAATTCTTAACTGCTCCAATGTCATTAGGCATCTCCGAAAATAAGATCAGTAACAGGTAATAAGTAATAGAAAGTAGAGGGAGACAAATTAAAGCTGATAGCTGATAACTAATGACTAATAACAATCAACTCAGTAATATGTGTGAGAAGCTAGTGTTGTGTTCAAGAGTGATCAACAAAAATTGGCTCGGACTAATTTTCTAGTTAATTAAATTAGTATTTACTTGCTTGAGCAAGAATTTGATCGAAAATAGCTCCATCTTCAAAAAATTTGCTTTGAATTGAGTCCCAACCACCTAAATCCTCTACAGTAAACAGATTATTAATAGTTGGATATTGAGAAGCAAACTCTTGAGCTACTGTAGAATCAACAGAACGAAATCCAACTTTAGCGAATTCTCTTTGTGCTTCAGGAGTAAATAAATACTGAACGAAGGCTTCTGCTACTTCCCGATTGCCATGTCTGTCAACATTTTCATCAACAACGGCAACTGGATTGTCAATCGAAATATTGTAATCTGTGGGTACTAAATAAGGTAAATTTTCACCCTGTTGATTGGCTAACAATACTTCGTTTTCATAATTAATTAAGACGTTACCCTGGTCTTGGTTAAAGAAAACTTCACTAGCTTCACGAGCATCTTTAGGTAGTAAGGGTACATTTTGAAACACTTTACCAATAAAATCTGTAGCTTGTTGTTCGCTTCCTCCTGCTTGAGTCACAGAACCCCAAAGTGCTAGAAAATTCCAACGTGCGCCACCAGAGGTTTTGGGATTTGCAGTAACTACTTGAATCCCGTCGTTAGCTAAATCAGACCATCCACTAACAGCAATGGTGTCATCACGTTTGACCAATGCAGCAACAGACTTGGTAACAATTGAACCGTTTGGAAATTCTTGTTCCCAACCAGGTTGAATTAATCCTCCTTCTTCAATCTTCTTAGTATCAAGAGCAAGAGCTAAAGCAACTACATCTGCTTCTAAACCATCGATAACAGCACGGGTTTGCGAACCAGAACCTCCATAACTTTGATTGAAGTTAACAGTTTGTCCTGTTTTTTCCTGCCATTGCTTAGTAAAGTTGGCAATGATGTTTTTGTAAGCATTTTCGGTAACCGCATAAGATACTAACGTTAATTCAACGGCGTTGTCAGCAGTAGCCCTAGTTGTTTTGATAGCCGAGCCAGAATAAATAACGATCAAACTAATAATTGCTCCAATCAAAAAGAATTTTTGGAGCTTAGGCAGTTTTTGCATTACTTTATTATTTGCTAAATGTCTAATCAGGATCGAATTATAAATTATTTTCAATACAAATTCAATTTTTTTTTAGTTCAAATAGAAAGTAAAATTATCATGACAGGATTCACATTTTCAGCAAAGTTATGTTCTCCTCCTCAAAAAAAAATTAACCCTAACTAAATTAGTCAGGGTTTTAAGTTTCAAATTTTTCATTCTTTAAGATTTGCTTAAAGCTTAGAACGTACTAGTAAAAAAGAGTCCCCAAATACTACCAGTTACTCCCACAGCAATTAAAATATTACTGAAAAATCGTCCTACTGACGTGTCGCCGACACATCTCTACTGGTAAGTGGTCACCGGTAACTGAATTTAAGGTGTGTTCCAAATGCGCTGGTGATAATCTTCTAACTTGGCGTAGGGATCGTTGTTCCCATGATGGTGATGGTGTCCATAATCATGGTGATGATGGTGTTCATGCCCATGTCCATGATCTTTGTCTGTAACAGCGAGGCGAAATTTGCACATTTCACAATTCATGGCAACTTGACCTAACTGCGCTTCAATTTCTCGCTCTCTAACTATTTGTAGCAATTGGGAAGCAATACCCATTTCTGGTAAACAAGTAAAATCTAGATCGGGATATTGTTCTTGCTGTTGAGCGGTAAAATTAAAGATTTTTTCGACTAAAGTACCTGTAAATAAGAAATAGGGCAAGACTATCACTCGTTTTGGTTGATACAAATAAGCCCGACGGAAACCTTCTTCTAAACGAGGATGAGTAATACCAATAAAACAAGTTTCTACTGTTTTGTAACCACTACCTTCCCAGATAATTCGAGCTATTTTGCAAACATCTCCGTTAGCATCAGGATCACTTGAACCTCGACCAACAAATAAAAGTACTGTATCAGCACGGGATATATTTCGGGGGTTGTGTTTTGGTTCATCTAATGCTGCTAAACGATCGCGCCATAGTTCTATAATTTTTGGAGTAATGCCAAAGTGACGACCATAATTAAAGCTTAACTGAGGATAAAGCGATCGCGCGCGATCCAATTCGTTAGTGACATCAAATTTGTTATGTCTAGCAGCAAATAATAAAATTGGCAAAGCAGTAATTTCGTTATAACCTCGTTCCAGACAAGTTTCTACTCCCTGTTGAATAGTTGGTTCGGTTAGTTCTAAAAAACAGGGAATAACTGGACGGGAAAGGTCTAATTTTTGATAAGTTTCAACAAAGTCGAGGAAGGTTTGTCTTCCTTGTTCGTTTCTAGTACCATGACCAATTGCCAGTAAAGGTTTTGCCTGTGGTAGAGGCGCTAATTGAAGTGAGTTAAAAAGTGATTTGGGCAATGAATTAGAAATAACCATCTGTACCTCGCAGATCTGTTGTTGCAATGAAGTTAGTTGCTAGTTATCACGTGACACGAAAAAACTGATAACTGTTGCTCGGCGGGCATTCTGACTAAGAGATCTGTTGATAATCTCATCACAGTTGCGGGACAGCGTTGGACTTACACCAAACTTTCCCCATTACTTCTAATGACTGTTCCCATTAGAACCGATGATTTGTAATCATAACCTAAATCCGAACGCTAGAAATCAGGAATAAGGTTTAAATTTACAGTCGTTTTCGATTGGATTGATCTTTTCTGCTTGATTAGCAATAATTTTGGCTGCTGAAAGAACTATAGAAAATTATCCTTTCTCACATCTCGAATCCGAAGTTAATATTAAAGCTCTAGGGCGGTCGCGTTTTCTCAACTTAATCTGGTTTGTATCCTGCCATTTGCTTATTGGACTTGGAGATCGCGGTTGAGAATAAACAATCAATCTCTCAATACTTTTATTTTTTTTACTTGTCAGAATCAATGATAATAAAAACAAGTGTTGCATAGATAACTCAACTCTTCGATGGATCGCTATATTTTGTTTTACAAACCCTATGGAGTACTATGTCAATTTACTGACAATAGTAACGATACAAATAAGCGTAGTACTCTTAAAGATTTTATTGCTGTTCCTTCCGTTTATCCTGTAGGCAGATTGGATTTAGATAGCGAAGGATTACTATTACTAACTAATAACGGAAAATTACAACATCGTCTTGCTCATCGTCAATTCGCCCATCCCCGTACTTATTTAGTTCAAGTTGAAAAAATTCCTGATCAATCTGCACTTGATCGCCTGAGAAAAGGTATTAAGATCGAAGATTATTATACTCGTCAGGCCCAAGTTCAAAAGCTAACAGCAGAACCTAATTTACCACCCAGAAATCCACCCATTCGCTATCGTAAAACAGTTCCTACTTGCTGGTTATCAATCACTCTTACCGAAGGAAGAAACAGACAAGTGAGAAAAATGACAGCAGCAATCGGTTTTCCGACTTTGAGATTAGTCAGAGTTGCGATCGCTATTACCAAAGATAAACAACTATCCCTCGAAGGTTTAAAACTAGGAGATTGGCGAGATTTAACTACCTCAGAAATTAGCTCTTTAAAAAATTTAATGCGATCAAATTAGTTAATAGTTTAATGTTTTCTATTTCCCTATCTCCCCTTCTCCCTTTCCCTTCAACACAATCAAGATCAATCAGACTTATGCCAGAGGTATATTCGATGTTGGAGACGATAGACTGAACTTACACAGATTCTTATCTAACCCTAGGATAAACAAGGCATGATACGCTTAAAACCTTGGCAGTGGGTAGTTTTAGCAACTCCGATCGCATCTATTGTTATTTTCTTTTTAATCGCAGCAGGATGGCAAATTAATCATTGGGGAATTAACTGGATTTGGGCAATTTTTACCTTAATTTTGGTTGCTTGGCGTTGGTTATTAGTGAAATGGACTAATCCTGCGATCGCACAAATTGAAGCAGTCATGACGGAAGTAAATCAGGAGTTAGAATCAACTGTAGCAACTCCCGTTACTTTGTCTACAGGCGAAGAAACCAGTCAACAAGTAGAAACTGTCTTACAAAATATTTTACAAACAGCTAGCAATGATGCACCCATCTGGGAAGATTGGAATACTTTTTGGCAAAGATGTCAAAATCTAGTCATCAATATCGCTCATATTTATCATCCTGAAGTTAAGTATCCCTTACTCAATATCTATATTCCCCAAGCTTATGGTTTAATTCGAGGGACAGTAGACGATCTCGATCTGTGGATGCAAAAATTATCTCCTGTCTTGAATCAAGTTACCGTCGGACAAGCTTATCAAGCTTATGAAGTTTATCAAAAATTAGAGCCATCTGCTCGTAAATTATGGCAAGCTTGGAATTGGATGCAGTGGTTGATTAATCCTGCTGTAGCTTTAGCTAGACAAGCAAGTCAACGTTCAAGCGATCGCGCTACTCAACAATTACTGATCAATTTAGGTCAATCTCTTCGTGAAGTCGCCTTAAGAAACCTATGCAGACAGACAGTTACACTTTATAGTGGTACAAATTTACCTGAAAGTTTTGCGCCTAGTATCCCTTCTTTACCCAAAGCCAAAACTCAAACTCTACAAAATATCTTACAACAGGCTGAACCAACAGAAATAGTCGCACAAAAACCAGTTAATATACTTTTAGTGGGTAGAACTGGTGCAGGAAAAAGTAGCTTAATCAATACTCTGTTTCAATCAGAATTAGCAGAAGTTGATGTCTTACCTAGTACCGATCAAATCAAAAATTACCATTGGCAAGCAAGCACTGGGGAAAGTTTAACCCTTTGGGATACCCCAGGTTATGAACAAATTAATCGAAGTGATTTTCGCGAACAAGTCTTAGATTATGCCGTAAATGCCGATTTGTTATTATTAGTTACTCCTGCCCTCGATCCTGCCTTGCAAATGGATTTAGATTTCCTCAAAGACATCAAAGCAGAAGTCGAAAACTTACCCACATTTACCATTGTCACTCAAGTTGATCGCCTGCGTCCAATTCGTGAATGGAATCCTCCCTATAATTGGCAAGAAGGAGAATTACCCAAAGAAAAAAACATCCGCGAAGCAGTTATCTATCGCAATGAACTTTTAGGCGAATTTTGTGATTTAGTTTTACCAGTAGTAACTAGCGATCCGCAAACTAATCGCAAAGCTTGGGGAATAGATGCCTTATCCTTCAATTTACTTGACGTACTTTCTCCTGCCAAACAACTTCGTCTTGCCCGTTTTTTAAGAGATTTAGAAACCCGTAGTGTTGCTGCTGCAAAAATTATTGACCACTATACTTTTCAAATGGCAACTACTCAAGGATTAACTACTCTATTAAAAACCCCAGTCTTACAATTTATATCTACTTTATCCACAGGTTCACCTACCTTAGCCTATATCCTCGCCGAACAAATTCCTGTCGAACAATTACCTGTTGTAATTGGAAAATTACAAATGGCTTACGATTTATTTAATTTATTAAATACTAGTAATAATCCCCTTGATTTCGATCTGCTTTCTCTGTGGCCAATCTTATTAGAAAATCCTAACCCACCAGAACGTAATGCTTGGGCATTTGGTCATGCTTTAGTTGAATATTGGACTCAAGATTTAAGCTTAGAACAATTAAGCGAAAGATTTGAATATTACTTTAATAAGAGATAAAGTTAATAATGCTAAATTTTATTAATTTGTTTTTAATTTAGTTATATTCTAAAACCGTCCAATATTGTGCATTATTAGAAAATTTAGCCACAATATTTACTTTACCATTACTAACTGGTGCAAAGCCTTGAAATGAATTACCAGAACGTTCCAAAGGCGTCCAAATTTGGGAATTAAAATCTATTACTTGGACATCTAAAGCTTGTGGTAGATCGAGCTTGAAATATACTGACTGATTAACTGGTAAATTTTGAACCAACGGTTCATAAAGATAAGCCTTGTTTTTATGAAAAGTCTCAAAATTATTTAAAGGAAATGAAGCTACATTATTATTAGCAATAATTTGATAACTAATAGCATTAATATACATTCCTGGATCAGTTTGTTTTTTAGCAAAAACTGTCAATTCATAATTGCCTGATGAAGGGAAAGCAACATTGATTATAAAATAACCATTTTTTCTTTGAATAAAATGATAATTATCTGGTAAAACTTCTGAGTTTTGCTGAACTGTTGCTGAAAGAATCACATCTTCTGGTGCTTTCAAAACTATTTCCACACGTCGATTAGTTTCAATAATTTTGGTTTTATGACTTATTATTTCTAATCCATATTTAAAAAATTGCGATGAAATTTTTGGTAGTTGCTCAAATTCTTGTTTATTATAAGGTTTAGATAATAATTGCCATGCCGAATTACTCGGAAAATGATCGTAAATAAACTGTTTAGGTGCAGTAGCAAAATAATAGGAGTTAAAATTAGGTTGAAACTGCTCATTGGTTAGTGTACCTGCACCCCAAGTAGCATCTAATAAATACCAACCTCCATCTATTTTTACTGCATTCCAAGCATGATTGGGTTGATCACCATTACCAACAGCATAACCATAGCCTTTAGCATAGCCTTCAATAATAGCAACTTCTAATCCCATTTCAATTGCCAAAGCATGATAAAGATTCGCATATCCAGAACAAACTGCTTGGCGATTTATTAATACTACTTCTGGATTGCCACTAGGATATTGTCCACTTAAAAAACCTTTAGCATCATAAGCAATATGATAGCCGACCCAAGCATAAATAATTCTAGCCTTTTCTAAATCGGTGGTTACATATTGTGATAGCAAAGAAGCTAATTCTGAAATAGATTTTCCCTGATAGTTAAGATTAGCTGCCTGACGATCTAAATTTGTGTAATTATAATTTTTAGCAATAAATTGAGAACCAATTTCTGTCGGCTTAGGATTTATTTGGGTAATAGAATTTTGATGACTATTAAATGTAATTGAATAATTGTCACTCCAAGAAATATTTGTTCTTTGCTGTTGTTTCCAGGTCAAATAAATAGATAAAATAATTGTGCAAACAATAAAATAATTTTGAATAGAGATTGAGTTTTTCTGACTTATTTTTCGGTTTAATTTTTTATGTTCTTTCTTAGTTACCATTTTAGTTGGATAAATTTTTATCTAACTACTAATTTTGCTTGAATCTAGAAAAAAACAGTGATTTTAAACAAAGAAAGAAGTGATTTTAAACCGAAGTTGTCAAAAAAATTTATTTTAGTCAGGAAAAAATAATAATAGCACTGCCACAAGGATTAAATTGCTAAACAGTGCTATAAATATGATTATTAAATTACAGAAATATTAATTTAATTATTATTTTCACTAAACAAAGCATCTACCAAATCTTTACCTTGCTCCAAAAGTAAAACCTTATAAAGATTATCTTTGTAAAGCATTTGCTTATGAAGTTGAATTGATAATTCTTGTGCTTCTTGATGAGATAAGTTTTGAACTGCATCAGCAAAAAGTTTATGACTAAATTCTTGCTCTAAGCTAAGTTGTTCGAGATGTTTATCCATGATTTTCCTAATCTAAAATTAATTCGAGAGAAAAATTGTATTTTGAAATTTTCTCTTACAAACTAGATTGATTAACTAAACTCTAATTTATTTTTATTAAGTCAAATTACATTGACTTTTGCGCAAAAATTATCGATCAATCTTTTTTTATTGTAGATACATATTTGTTGATAATTAAGAGAATTGATGTAGTGATAACCGTAACAATTTAAGATTGTATTCTTTAGTAGAGACAATTCCTGAATCGCTCTTACTTTTCAATGTTTAAATATCCCTCAATTAAAATATCCGAATCAATAGTTTGTAACTTAATATTTTCCAGTTTTAAAGCATCAGTCATTTTAATTAAACCAAGATTTCCGACTGGGGAAGGTGCAGCTTGACCCCCAATGATTTTTGGTGCGATAAATGCCATAATTTTTTGTACAGCACCATCAGCGATCGCTTGAGCAGCTAATATTCCTCCGCATTCCCATAAAATAGAAGATAATTCTCTATCGTATAAATGTTTCATCACTGATTGAGGAGTTAATGCAGTTAAACTAACTACTTCTACTCCTTTCGCCTCTAACTGATTTCTTAACTGAGAATTATTATTTGTTTCGGTAAATACTATCGTAGCTGCTTGATCGATATGCCAAAGCTGACAATCTTCTGGTAAATCTAAATTACGACTCATCACCACTCGTAAAGGATTGCGATCGCTTGTACCATGAGTAGTCAACTGGGGGTTATCTCGACGTACGGTATTACCACCAATAATTATTGCATCACAAGCACTTCTTAACTGATGAACCAAATGACGAGAAGCAGGAGTAGTTACCCAAGCACTATGTCCTGTGGAAGTAGCAATCTTGCCATCTAAAGTCATAGCATATTTAAGAATACCAAAAGGACGTTGATGAAGAATGCGATGGATAAAAGCTTCATTAAGTTGACGACAAGCTTCTTCTTCTACTCCCACAATAACTTCAATACCGCGATCGCGTAAACGTTCAATTCCTTTTCCTGATACCAAAGGGTTCGGATCTACCATTCCGACAACAACTTTAGCTACTTGTGCTGCAATCAAAGCTTCTGTACAGGGAGGAGTCCGTCCATAATGATTGCACGGTTCAAGGTTAACATAAATAGTCGCTCCTTTTGCTTGTTCTCCTGCTGCTTGAAGAGCAAATACCTCTGCGTGAGGTTTTCCTGCACCAGGATGAAAACCTTCTCCCACTATATTACCTGCTTGGACAACTACAGACCCGACTAGAGGATTAGGAGAAGTATGTCCGCTAGCACGACTTGCCAATTGTAGGCAGCGTTGCATCATCTGACAATCAAACGAAGATGATTGAGAATTGTCATTTAATTGGTTGTCCATGCTCAATTTTCCTAGTTGATCGCTATTACTCCTCCATAATCAGATTTACATATTTATATAAAAATTATCAATATTTTGGCAATTGTAATTTAAATTACTTGGGAACTTTTTAAATTGATGTTGGTCTAGCAAAAAAAAATCGGCGTTTTTTAATTAGCTAAAAGTTTTTATAAGTCAATTACAGTTACTTAATTTATAAAAAAATTTAACGTTAAAACGCCGAAGATTTAGTTGTAGACAGGGGAAAATTTACGGTGACGAAAATCAAAATTATTAATGCTATTTCAGGGAAAAATACTACTCAGCAAATTTTAGAAACAATTCAAATTTACCAAGATGGTATTACAATTCAAGCATTAAGCAAATCTTTAAATCGTCCCGTTTCTATGTTACAAATTTGTCTCAAAAACTTAATTGCCTTAAAAAAAATTTCTGTTCGTAAAAGTAAAACTGATTTAAGTTTAATTTATTATCCTAACAACAAAAATATTTGATAATATTAATTAAAGATTAAGCTTAAGCACAATTTTCTTGCTTCATCGATTTTTTGAGGATTTTCAAACCTTTTTTCATCTGACGAGAAACGGTAACCACACTAATTCCTAATAATTGGGCAGTCTCTTTTTGAGTTAAATCGTGTAAAAAAACAAATTCTACTACATTTCTAGTGCGGTCTTCCAATTGAGATAAAGCTTGTTGTAAACGAAAACGATCCTCATGGGCTAATTGAAAACTACGGTATTTAGGATCGGGAACTAAATCTGATAAAAGGGTTTGACTGTCATTATCATGATTAACAGAAACGTCTAAACTTAATGGATTTCTATTTTGATGAGCTAATTTAATATCGTGCCACTCTTTTAAAGAAATTTCTAAAAACTGCGCGATTTCTGAATCTAAAGGTTGACGATTAAATTGAGTACGAAAACTTTGAATAAAATTAATTGATTGTTGTCTTAATTCTACCCAACGTCTAGGAATGCGGAGAGTAGAACTTTTATCTCGGAGATAGTGTTGAATTTCACCTCTAATATAAGGAATAGCAAAAGAACTAAAAGCATTACCTTTTTCAAGATCGAAACGTTCAATTGCTCTAATTAAACCAATACAACCGACTTGTAATAAGTCTTCATAAGTTTCATTGCATTGATTGAGCCAATGATTTACCTCTTTTTTAACCAAACCAATATTTAATTCCATGATTTGGTTACGTAATTTAGTGCTTTTATTAATTTGATATTCCTGTAATAAAAGTAAGCTATCAATTTTAATATTATTATTAATACAAACTGACATTGTCATTATCCCTAAATTGAAAGCAAAATACTTTTTAAACTTGATAAGTTAAAAGGAAATCAACAATTAATCAATTGGGAAATATTGGCAATCAATAAATATCAATTTCTACCTTTAACTAAACCAAGCATATTCTTTGCTTTAAGTTAGAGACAACAGCATTTTCACGTCATTTTTTTTATAAAATTCCAGTGAATTAAATGGAGATTTTACTGATTAACTTTTAAAAGTTGTGTAAAAATACCGAATATTTAAATTTAAAATAAAATTATTGAAAAAAAAGGGGGCTAACTGCCCCAATTTTTATTTGCTAATTATGTGTTTCTTCAAAAAACTGTAACCAAATTTGTTATGCTGCTGGTTGAACTCGACCATAGAATGTGCCACGAACTTTAACTTCTTCTGGTTCTTCAGCACCTAAATCTGTAGCAGAAGTTTGTTCACTTACAAACACTCCAGCAATTTCCCCTGTGCTGCTATCAACTTTGGTAACATTTAAAGCAATTTTGCCTTTCCTTGAAACAAATTCTTTAACATTGGCACGAGTAAAATCTTCATCATCTGCTCTGGCTGGTAATGCTACCGCATTATCGTAACCACTGGCAAGACTACGACCTTTAGGATCGAGAAATACTTGTCCACGATAGGAAGGAACTTTAAATTCTCCAGAAAAATCAGTAGAAGCATTGATTGAATTTAAGTTAGGTTGAGTTTTAGCAATCAAATTTTTAATGGTAAACAGAAAAGGTACTTCTTTACCTCCAGGTAATAAAACAGTAATTGCCTGGAAATCAATTCCATCTTTTTCCTTAAAAGTAAGACTACCGTCTTCATTTAAGATGATGTCTCCACTAATTTGATCGAGACTAGAAGTATATCTGGTCAGTTTTTTACCTTGGATAAATTCAGCTTCTTGGCGTTTGTTAGCGGGTTCTTCTTTGACAAAAAACTCTTTTGGTTCGATACACAAATCTGTGATTGTGTATGATTTACTCGAATCTAAAGAAATAGAACCGCGACTAGTTTCTGGAATATCAAGACAGGTATTAGCTATCCCAGTATTGAGAATATCATCATAAGTTAATTGATCTCTACTGATATTTTTTGGATTTTCACTACAAGCTGTCAACACCCCTAAGCACAATGCTAAAAAGGCAGCAATTAATGCACGATACCTCATGGTCAACCTCATTTTGTCAATTTTAGATTTAACATCGAGCGCGAATGTCAGTAAAAATATGTAATTTAGACAAGTTTAGTTAGTCTGGATGGTATCTACTCTACCAAATAGACACTACCCATAGTTCAATCATTAGAGATCCAATTGAAAAAATTCTTTGATATAGAGCTTGTGACTTTCTGCACAACTAGACAAAAATCGACTTATGATAGCTTTAATCACTACAAAAACAAAGATCAAATTAGCCTTGTCGATGATTAATGAGTAGCCAACAAAATTCACTTTCCACAGATTTAGAACAAAAACTTCAGGAAATTACTACTGTAGTTACGAGTTTAGCCGAAACTAATCAAGAAGATTTGCTATTTTTATTATCTCTATTACGGACTTTAGAATTAATTCATCGTCAGATTAGAACAGAAATGTTTGAACCAGCTTTACCCAATAGTCGAAATCAGTTATATCATTTGGTTAAAGATATTGAGGAACAAGGTGGTTGGCCATATATAGAACGAATGAAATTAAAAGATTTACTTTTAAATTTAGAGTCTGATTCTAGTGAGATTATTTAGCCTTGGCAAAATAATTAACCAAGATAGAAGAAAAGATGAGTTTGAGTAGGTTAAAGTGCTGAAAATTCTTAGAGCTTTAGGTTCTCAAACCGTCATTTAAAAGCTAATCTGGAAGAAGTTATTTAAGTTATTAATCTTGGTTTTATGGCTTTTACGATCAATCCAATTAAATTTGGTACGGATGGTTGGCGGGGTGTAATTGCTGCGGACTTTACTTTTGAGCGAGTAGCAATGCTTGCTCCTTTGGCAGCTAAGGTTTTAGCAGACAATTATGGTGGTGCTACGGGAAGTCGTACAGTAATTGTTGGTTATGATCGCCGTTTTTTGGCAGAGGATTTTGCTAAAGTTGCAGCCGAAGCTATTCAAGCAGCAGGTTTTGACGTATTATTATCTCAGTCTTATGCTCCTACTCCTGCCTTTAGTTGGGCAGCTAAAGTTCAAAATGCTCTGGGTGCAATTGTGATGACTGCTTCTCATAATCCGGCTGCTTATTTGGGGTTGAAGGTAAAAGGAGCTTTTGGGGGTTCGGTTTCGCCAGAAATTACCCAGCAAATTGAAGCAATTTTGGGTCAACCTTTGCCTGATGCAGAAAAACCTGGAAAATTAGAATTATTCGACCCTTGGGTAAGTTATTGTCAAGGTTTAAAAACTAAAGTTGATATTAAAACAATTAAAGCTGCGATCGCTTCTGGAAAAGTTCGGGTTTATGCCGATGTCATGCATGGTGCTGCTGCAACGGGTTTGGAAAGGTTGCTAGATTGTTCAATTGAAGAAATTAATAGCGCACGCGATCCATTATTTGGCGGTGGCGCACCTGAACCTTTACCTAAGTATTTGCCCGATTTGTTTCGGACTATTAAGGAAGCTGCTCACCAATATCCTGATAGTATTAGAGTTGGGTTAGTTTTTGATGGGGATAGCGATCGCATTGCAGCCGTAGATGGTCAAGGTAATTTCTTAAGTTCTCAAGTTTTAATTCCTATTTTGATCGAACATTTGTCACAGAAAAAGGGTTTTACTGGGGAAATTGTTAAAACTGTTAGTGGTTCGGATTTAATTCCTCGTCTTGCCAAGCTTTATAATTTGTCGGTTTACGAAACTCCGATTGGTTATAAATACATTGCGGATCGGATGTTATCGACAGAAGTTTTGGTTGGTGGGGAAGAATCGGGAGGAATTGGTTACGGTACTCACATCCCCGAACGCGATGCTTTATTATCTGCACTTTATGTGTTAGAAGCTGTAGTAGAATCAGGACGAGATTTAAGTGATATTTACGGACAATTAGAGCAGAAAACTAATTTTACGGCAACTTACGACCGCATTGATTTGCCTCTAGCTAGTATGGAAGTCAGAGCGAAATTAGTGGAACGATTACAAAACGAACCTCTTCAAGAAATAGCTGGTAAATCAGTTGTTGATTGTTTGGATGTTGATGGTTATAAATATAGATTGGCAGATGATAGTTGGTTGTTGATTCGTTTTAGTGGTACTGAACCAGTTTTACGTCTTTATTGTCAAGCTCCTACCATGATAGAAGTTAAAAAAACCTTAGATTGGGCAAGAGATTGGGCAAATTCTGTTTAATCTGAGTTAATTTACACAACATCTAATCTTTGGGGTAATTTCTAAATTGCCCCTACAAACTTTGACTTCCACGTAGCGATAGTAGTTTAATTTAATCTGTGGGCAATGATTAGTCTTAATTAATGAAAAAATTAATCGTAGCGACAGGTAATCCTGGGAAATTAAACGAAATTCAAGAATATCTTGTAGGTTTAGATTGGCAATTAGAACTAAAACCAGCCGAATTAGAAATTGAAGAAACGGGAACTACTTTTATTGAAAATGCCTGTCTCAAAGCATCTCAAGTAGCTCAAGCAGTGGGAGAGTGGGCGATCGCAGATGATTCGGGATTGGCAGTTGATGCGTTGGGTGGTGCGCCTGGATTGTATTCTGCTCGTTATGGTAAAAGTGATCAAGATAGAATTGCTAGATTATTAACCGAATTGGGAGAGCAACAAAATCGAAAAGCTCAGTTTATTTGTGCAATTGCGATCGCTGGCCCTGATGGTGTGATTGCTTTACAAGCTGAAGGTATTTGTCCAGGAGAAATTCTTGATGCTCCTTGTGGAAAGGGAGGCTTTGGTTATGATCCGATTTTTTATGTACCTCAGATGCAACAAACTTTTGCCCAAATGCCCCCAGAAGTTAAGCAAAGAATTAGTCATCGCGGTAGAGCTATGAATCAGTTATTACCTCAATTAAGGCAGCTTAAGTAATAAATATCTAGGCAAAATTAATTGTGTACTTTAGGACTCAAAAGCTTGAGGAGAAAAGCAGCAAAGAAAAATATACAAATAAATTTGCTGAAGTACTTAAATATCTAATTTTTGCGCTAGTAAAAAAGTGCATCGGAATTTTTGCTACAGCAAACTGTATGCCATAAATTATCGTTAAAATAAACTCATAATGACTATGAATAAATTAACAGATAAATAATTATGGCTACTTTAAAACAAAGGCGAGCGGAAAATATCGACGGTGATTTTTACGTTGATGCTACTTGTATTGACTGTGATACCTGTCGTTGGTTAGCACCAGAAGTATTTAATCGCCAAGGAGAACAATCGGCAGTATATCATCAACCGAATCGGGTAGAAGAAAGATTAAAAGCTATGCAAGCCCTGCTTTCTTGTCCCACCAGTTCAATTGGTACAGTAGAAAAACCTCAAGATATTAAAAGCGTACAGGAAAGTTTACCTAGCCTGATTGAAGACAATGTTTATTATTGTGGCTATCATTCTGAAGCTTCTTATGGTGCAGCTAGTTATTTAATTCAAAGACCAGAAGGTAACATTTTAATTGACTCTCCTCGTTTTGCTCCACCTTTAGTCAAAAAGTTAGAAGCAATGGGAGGAGTAAGATATATGTATCTAACTCATCAAGATGACGTTGCCGATCATCACAAATTTCACAATCATTTTGGTTGTGAGCGTATTCTACATCAAGACGATTTTACTTCTGACACTAAAAACGTAGAAATTAAAATTGCTGGACTTGAAACAATTGAATTTGCCCCTGATATCTTAATTATTCCTGTTCCTGGTCATTCTAAAGGGCATACTGTCCTACTTTACCGCAATAAATTTTTGTTTACAGGAGATCATTTAGCTTGGTCACCTCGTCTTAATCATCTGGCTGCTTTTCATCGTTATTGCTGGTATTCTTGGTCAGAACAAATCAAATCAATGGAAAAACTCACCAATTATTCCTTTGAATGGATTTTACCAGGGCATGGTCGTCGCTATCATAGCGATCGCGAAACAGTTCACGCTCAAATGAAACAATGCGTCGCTTGGATGAAGCAGCAATAGGGAAATTAGAAAGAACGCAAGTAACGATTAACTGATAACTGTTGATGGTCAATGGTTAATTGTTGATTTTCATCCCTCATAATTAGTAATTAGTAATTAGTAATTAGTAATTAGTAACTGGTAACTGTAGAGACGTAACATGTTACGTCTCTACTGGTAACTGAATCTCTGTACTAGGATCAAATTATTAGTAGCAAACTAGCAGCGAGGAAATAAATAGTCATTGCGTCAACTACTTATTCAAGTTCCTTCAGGAGAAGGCAAAAAAGTTATAGAGATAGCCAAAAATCATGAGGGAGCAAACTTATTACTGTTTGAAGCAATTAGCGATGGGGAAGTAGTAGATACAGTAATAGTGCATCTTGCCAATCGCAAGCTTGAAGATTGTTTAGCTCAGTTAGAATCAATTCCTCAACTAAAATTAACTTTAATTCCTCGCGGAGTTATCACTCTGAAACCTCCGTCAGACCAAGCTCCTCAGCAAGTTACAGAAGTTAGCGATCGCAGTCCGATTGAAGTTTTTTTAGCAGGTTTACAAAGTGTTGGTTCTTGGCGCAGTTTCTTGGCTTATGCAGCATTAGCAGGGGTAGTAGTTTGGATTGGTTTATTTACTAATACTAATTATTTATTAGTCGCAGCCATGTTAATTGCTCCTTTTGCTGGACCAGCGATGAATACTGCGATCGCAACAGCTAGAGGCGATCAAAATTTATTAAAACGCAGTTTAATTCGCTATTTTTCAGCTTTAGGCTTAACTATTGTTGTCGCAGCTTTACTTAGTTTAATTTTTCAACAAAAGGCAGCCAGCAATCTCATGGTGCAAAATAGCCAGATTTCTGTAGTCGCTGTTTTGCTTCCCTTGGTAGCAGGTGCAGCAGGTGCATTAAATTTGTTTCAATCAGAAAGAAGTAGTTTGGTTTCTGGTGCTGCGACGGGGATGTTAGTAGCTGCTTCTTTAGCACCGCCAGCAGGAATTATTGGGATGTCTTTAGCTATTAATCGCTGGGATATGGTTGTCAGTGGCATATTTTTGTTATTGCTACAGTTAGTTGGGATTAATTTAACTGCTGCCACTGTATTTCGACTGTATGGTTTATCGGCAAAAGGTGCAAGATACAATCGCGGTAAAGCTTGGATTTTTCCGATTGGTTTGAGTTTGACAGGAATTGTTTTGGCTGGGTTACTCGGTTGGCAATTGTCCAACCCTCCTGAATTTCAACGTTCCAGTCGCGCCCAGCGTGCTACAGAAACCATTCAACAAGTACTGAAGCAGAGTTCTTTAGTACAATTGGTAGAGGCTAATGTGCGCTTTACTCGTTCCAATATTAAAGATCAAAATACTTTGCTTGGTGTAATTTATGTGCAACCTCATACGGGTGTTAATTTATCTGCCTCAGAAATTCGCGAGCGCATTACTGCTCAAATTCAATCTTCTTTATTACAAGAAGGATTTAATGCCGTACCACTGATCGATACCATTGTGCTAGAGAAACCAGCAACCCAAACCAAATAAAATGGTACATCTAGACGTTCCATGTTCCCGAAGGGTGCGAAGCAACGTCTCTACTGGTGTACGGGCAAGGCAGTGCCTTGCTCCCTATTGATAACTGATAACTGATAACTGGTAACTGATTCAATCTCCTTCTAATTCGACCAACTTACCGATATTGAAATCAATTCTGATCCAACCTTTGAGACGACGGAGATTATCTAACAATAACAAAGGAATTTGCCAGTTGTGTAGCATCAGAAAAGGAAGTGGATCGTCCCCTTGTAAAATCGCATCCGTACCTCGGCTAACTTTATGCCACCAAGCTTGTAATTCCGAAAGCGATCGCACTTGTAATAATCGCCAGAGTTCGTGATAAGTCCAGTAAGTCGGCTTACTATCTGGTAAGGGTGTAATAGCTTGTTCTCCATCTAATAAGTAGGCATCTGCTACCCCTGGATGATCGTGAAACATGGTAATAGCCGAATGCAAACGAGGATTACATTCAATCGGATAAACTGTACCGTCAGGGGTTTGAATCATATCAAAACAAATTTGTCCTGTTAAATTTAGTTCCCTGACAAATTTTTCTACCCATTGATAAATTGCAGGATTATCTACTTGTTCGTAGTTGACTTGAAAAGGAGAAGATTGAGAACAGCAATGTAGTCTGATTTTACCTTTCCTTACTGTGGCATGAAAACAGTATTCCTGTCCGCGAATAAATTCTTGCATTACCCAAGGTTTTTCTGAACTAATTGGTAAGCTACGGAGGTAACTTTCCATTCCTTCAAAGGGTAATTTGGTTAGATCGAGACGGCGTACCGAATCATAAGGAATACTTTTAACAATGTACTGACTACCATCGGACTCAAAATCAAAATCGATTACCTGTTGTGGACTGGTAAAGCAGAAGACTTTCGGTGCAGATAAACCCAATTCCTTAGCTTTGGTACAAAAGGCATACTTATCATCCAGCATGGCGGTGATTTCTGGATCGAAATGAATCGCTTCGCAATCTGGTTCGAGTATTTTTTTTGCCAACGAATCATAATAACTAGCAATTGGACTAGAAACAGGAATAAATACGTCAATATTCTTCTGTTGAACAATTTCTAATAATCTCTGACAATAAGCATCAGGTTCTTTTTCTGGTGTGGGTACGGTAAAAAATCCTTTGACAGCGCGGGAAAAACGATGACCCGATAACCAATATTTGTGAGTTTCAACTAAATATACTTCGTGTCCTCTCTGATGAAATGACCTTGCTAACTGCAATGCCTTGGTCATTTTCGCCCCAGTGATCAAGATGCGTTTTGGTACGTCGGTTTTGGTTAATCGCTGTTTACTACCACTAAAAATATTTATAACTGCGGAAAATGCTACTGCTATTAAATTAAAAGGCAATAAAAACAATAGTAAGACCAGAGTACCGAGATTCTGTAATACTGCCGAACCTCGTCCTGAAACAAAAAATATTTGTGTCATGTAACCAAATTTTTAATCGATATTTACGATTGGGGCGAACAACCCTTCTGGTTCGACACTTTTCTCAAGTCGAGAAACCCATCCAACTAAAGTGTTTTACTGTTCGCCCCAACAAATTATTTCCGTTTAATGATGGTTATGCCGTCACGCAGGGGAATTAAAACCTGTTCGACACGCTCATCTTCAGCGACAAAACGATTAAATCGTGCGATCGCTTCTCCATTAGCGGAACGTTGTTCTTTCGGCAGATAGGGTTGTCCTTGCAACAAAGTATTATCTATACAGATAAAACCCTTGGAAGTTAACAAATTACTATCTAATAAAAGATTGAAGTAATCAATATACTCTTGCTTATCTGCATCGATGAATACCAGATCGAAAGCTTCCTCTGCTTGGGCTAACTGCTGCATCGTTTCTAAAGCGGGGGCAACTCTAACTTCAATTTTTTTCCCATGAGGAGAAACGGCAAAACAATCTTGGGCAAATTTAGCTACATACTCATCTACTTCACAAGCAATCACGTAACCATCCTCAGGGATAGTTTCTGCCATTGCTAAAGCAGAGTAACCAGTAAACATTCCTACTTCTAAAATGCGTTTTGCCCCAGTTAAAGCGATCAACATCTTGAGAAATTGCCCTTCAATATGTCCTGATAGCATTTCCTGTTCCAGGGCGCGCACAGTTTCTCCGTCATCAAACCGCTTACTCCAGTCTTCGGCTTGGGTTTTTTGTGCCAGATTTGCCAGTGCTTCCGATTCAGAACTGCTGCACTCTTCTAGATAGGGGTCGATACCTGCTGCCAAATGATATGCTTGCTTTAAGGATACTTTAAGTTGGGCGGATACCTGCTCATTTTCCGCCTGCTTAAGGATAGTTTCTAGCTGCTGGACGAGAATTCCTAGAGGAGTAACTGGTCTGGCAGTTTTTTTGTTTTCTACTGCACTAACCATTACTATACCTCTACTAATTCTGGTTCTGTTTCTAATTGCATATATACGTCTGTTCCTAAACCTGCATCGGGATAATCAGCACAAAGACGTTTGTGTTCGGCTAAAGCTTCTTCGAGTTCTTCTTTAGTCAAATCATTGATAAAATAACAAGTACCGATAGGACGGGGTACTGCTGCTCTCAGTTTACCGTCACGAGTGAGTGAAATTGACTCGCTAGCGCGCCACAATAAATCAATTTCTAGTAAAGGATGGTCTAACGCCAAACCAATACGGTTCATTGTCTTATGAATGCGATCGCGTTCGGCTGGAGTAAGATAGCCTCGTTGTGCTGCTAAAGTTGCTGATAGTGCCATGTCGATATTGACTGATTGACCGTGATAAATTGGTACTTTGGGAGCAAGTTCTAAAGTTGGACTCCAAGTATGTCCGTAGGCAATTACGCGGTCTAAATCTAATTCATGGAGATTGGGTACTTCCAATTCCAACATTTTTTTGATCGCTTCGTAGGTTAACTGATGTGCGATTTGTTTTAATTGCGAAGAACCATCAACGTAACCGAAGTGAGTTTTGAGTAACTCTTCTCCATACTCTTCTAACCAATCAAACACTTGTGAATGCGCGACTACAGCAATTTTAACCAACTCTGCCATCCCATTACGAACCTGGGCAGTAGGTAAAGTCTTTAAAAAAGAAAAGTCGAGGATTACTTTTTGGGAAGCGTGATAAGCACCAAGGCGATTTTTCAGTTTTTTATGATTAACTGCAACTTTAATTGCTACAGAAGCATCAATCAAACCAATTAGAGTAGTAGGGATGCGGATATAGTTACTACTGCGACGGTAAGAGGCACAAGCAAAACCAGTGACATCGGTAATTAAACCACCGCCAACTACTAAAACTGGTTCTTTTCTGACTAACCCAAACTCAGCAAAGACATCAATAATTTTTTCTAAAGTTCGCAGACTTTTATTAGGTTCGGTAATTGTAATCGGAAAAGCAGTTAGTTCAATTTGATAATGCTGAAAATAAGCATTGATTTGCTCTTGGTAAAGTTGATAAACCTTAGCGTCAATTACCATCAAACATCGTTTAAACGGCTGGTAACAATCTGCCAATTCCCGATTTTCAGGATTAAATACGCCATCTACGTAAACTAAATCGTACTCAATTTTTTCATAACCTTCAACATGAAATAAATTATCTGTAGCAATAAACTTTGCTTCAATTTGACTCATTTTTTCATTTCCTTACTATTAGTAATGACCAAATATTTTTTGACAGGAGAGATTGTTAACTAATCGTCATCAAAGACTTTTAGTCACACGGATTTAGTTAGCTTGTTTAAACAAACTAATCAGCAAAAATCTAGTAATGTTATTGTGAAAAAATTACAATAATTACTGATAATAGCTCTATGGATTTAATAAATTCTCTTGGAATATTTTTTTTGTGTGAGAGAATACTCCTATTTCTTGATGACAAAATTATGAGATTGAACGGGGCTTAATGAATGAGAATAATAGCAATAGCCTAGAAAACCATGAATACTTAGTCGGAAAAAGACTAGTGGTTATTGAATTGCTTAAATTATCAAAGGTATTTTCTCGCTCTAACATCAATTAGCTAGATTACCAGAAAATAAATTGATCCTTAGCCATAATTCAATAGTTAATTGTAAGAGTTAACGAGTGGAATTAAGGGCTATAGATAGAGTAACAATTTACTAAAATAAAGTCTACCCAAAAAGAGCAAAAATAAGCAATGATTAGACAGATTTAACCCAAGATTAACTTGTTACTGGTTGAGCAAAATGATTAATTAATCTCAGAATGTTAGACTATTTTAATTACATCTATCAAAGGTCTGAAAAATTCATCTGTAATCTACACAGAAGGTAGCACATCTAGTCAGAGTAATTCAATTCAGTTGCATGAGTTGAGTAGTCAGCTTAATTAACTCAGTCAAGTTAATCGGTTTAGGTAAGTGTGCTTGATAACCTGCTGCTAGTGCCTGTTGTCGGTCTGATTCTCCTGCGTAAGCAGTTAAAGCGATCGCAATTAATTCTTTCCCTTGAGGCATCTGACGCAGTTGACGCATCAACATATAACCATCAATTTCTGGCATTCCAATATCACTAATTAATAAATCTGGAGTTGATTTAGTAATAGCTATTAGTGCGTCGTTTGCCGAGCCTACTTTAGTGACTTTAGCACCCTGTTGTTGAAGGATAAAAGCAAGTAAATCTTGTGAATCTTTTTCATCATCGACTACTAAAACTTTAATTCCTTTTAAATTAAGAATACTATTGGGCTGAGAAACGGTATTAGGTGTTTTGCTAGTCTTTGCTTTAATTGGAATCCTAACGGTAAAAGTAGCACCTTGTCCTTCGCCTAAACTATCAGCTTGTACTGTACCGCCATGAAGTTCGGTTAGGTAACGAACAATCGCTAGTCCTAATCCCAATCCACCAAATTTGCGAATTGTAGAACTTTCTGCTTGGCGAAAAAGTTCAAACACATAAGGAAGAAAGTCTGGTTCAATGCCTTTGCCAGTATCTTGGACTTGAATTTGGGCATAAGTGCTAGTTGTGGTTAATTGAATACTTACTTGTCCTGCTTCTGGTGTAAACTTGATCGCATTGGAAAGAAGATTCCAGACAATTTGTTGAAGACGACCTGGATCGCCCAAAACTGGTTCGTTATTTGGTGCAAAAGTACTAATAATTTTGATTGATTTGGCTTCGGCTGCTAATTGCATAGTTGCGATCGCTGATCGAATGACTAATTCTAAATCTACTAAAGTATTCTCAAGATTAATTTTGCCTCGCAGGATACGAGAAACATCAAGGAGGTCTTCAATTAACTGCGCTTGTAGCTTGGCGTTGCGGTGAATGGTTTCTAACCCATTAGCAGTTTGCTCAGAATCTAATTTTCCCATTGCTAATAATTGTGACCAACCCAGGATAGGATTAAGTGGAGTACGTAGCTCATGGGAAACAATCGCTAAAAACTCATCTTTAATTCGATTTGCTTCGATTAGTTTTTCAGTTTGTTGTTGAAGTTCTTGTTCTATCTGTTTGCGATCGCTTATATCAATATTAATCCCACTAAATCTAATTGGTTCTCCTTGTTCATCGGTAGTTACATTACCTAATCCTAGTAACCAGCGAATTCCCTGTTGAGGATGAAAAATCCTAAATTCAGAGCGAAATTCAGAACTTTCGTGGTTAAAGACTTTTTGAACCTCAGCGTTGGTACGTTCCAAATCCTCTGGATGTAATGTACTTTCCCAATCTTGGTATTGTAGCGGTTGGCGATTGGGGTCAATTCCATATAAATCATAATTTTCTTGTGACCAAATTAAGGTTTCGCTCTTGATATCCCAGTCCCACAAACCCGCTTTAGCACCTGATAGAGCGAATTTGAGTATCTTTTGATTTTCTTGCAGTTTTTTTTCTGCTAGTTTGCGCTCGCTAATATCACGAAAATATACTGATAAAGCTTGTTTTGAAGGATAGACAGATATTTCAAACCAACTCGCTAAAGCAGAATAATAATATTCAAATCTAGTAGTAACCTGCTGATTGAAAGCTCGATGATATTGTGAATACAATTCGGTGTCAAACAAAGAAGCAAATTCCGACCAAATATTTTTGCCTATCAGTTCATCTTTCGATTTGTTAAGTTTTCGTGCTGCTTCTTGATTGACATAAGTAAAATTCCAGTTGCGGTCGAGAGCATAAAAAGCATCGGTCATACTTTCGAGAATAGTGGTAATCAGTCGATTTGATTCTCGCAGAGATTTTTCGATTTGCTTGCGTCCGCTAATATTTTGTAAAGTCCCCATCATGCGCAGAGGTTTGCCATGTTGGTCATAAAAACATTTTCCTTTAGCAACTAGCCAATGCACACTGCCATCTGACCAAACAACCCGATACTCTACGTTGTAGTAAGTTTTCTTTTCAATACACTCTTCAACAGCTATTTTAATGCGATCGCGGTCTTCTGGATGTAAAGTTTTTAAAAATAGCTCGTAAGTTACTTCACGATCACCAGCAATGCCTAATAAAGTTTTACAACGAGTTGTCAATTCTAATTGGTCATTGACTAAATCCCAAAACCACATCCCCATATTAGAAGCTTCGGTAGCCAGACGTAAGCGTTCTTCACTATTACGCAGATCTAGCTCGATTTGTTTGCGTTCTGCTTCGCGGTGTTTGGCGTCGCTGATATCTTGGGCAATACCTAAAACTTGAGCTAGTCTTCCATCCGCAGTACGGCTTAAAACGCGGTCTTGACTAGAAAACCATCGCCATTGACCATTACTGTGGCGCATTCGATATTGAAATTCACAAACTTTACCGATGGGAGCTTGATTAAGCTCTTGTAAATGAAAGGGTAAGCGTGCCAGATCTTCAGGGTGCATAATACGAACTACAAAATTTTTTTCTTGTAGTTGTTGTTGGGGTGAATAACCTAATAAAGGTAAAATTTGGGAATTAACATAGAGATTTTTTTGTTTGAGGGTATCGACTAAATAAATAATGCCAGGAATAGCTTCAGTAATCTGTTTCAATAACTGTTGATTTTGTTGTAATTCAATTACAGTCTGCTGGTGTTGAGTGCGTAACTTTGATTCTTCAATGGCTCGCTCAACAAATAAGTTTAATTTATCTATAGTGATTTGATTTTTCACTAAATAATCAGCAGCACCTTGTTGAAGAAACTCCACTGCTATTCGTTCGTCTCCTTGTCCAGTCAAAACAATTACAGGGGGACGTTGCTCAAAGGTTTGTTGTTGCCATCGAGATAACCATTCCAACCCATCCATATCGGGTAAAAGGTAATCGAGCAAAATTAAATCGGGTTGACACTGCTGATAAAGTTCTAATCCTTCTTCTCCTGATTCAGCTTCGTAAAAACAATAGTTCCAGATTGAATCTGTTTGTAGGTAACGGCGGTATACTAGTCGGTCTTCTTGACTATCTTCGATTAATAAGACTCTTCGTTGAAAAGATGCTTGAGATGAAGGTGAGGAAATTTTTTTGAGAGGAGGCTGCTGGAATTGTAACTGCTTTTGTGGGCTAATATCTGTAAAAGTTACAATTACTCCGTAGGGCTTAGTTTGATTTCCTGTCAATAAAGGCTGAGAGTCTAATAATAACCAGATCAATTCCCCATTAGGCTGATAAAAACCCATCACTACATTGGTACAAGGTTGACCGGTAGTTAAGGTAATGCTCGCAGGATGAGTTTCGGGCGGAAAAGCAGAACCATCTTGATGAATTGTCTGCCAAGGTGGTTCAAACGAAGAACTGCCCACCAATTGTTCGGCTGTATAACCCAAAATTTTCTCGGCATCAGCATTACAAGCTTGAATACTCCCATCAGCATCATGAATAACCATTCCTTTTTCTGCTGCTAGATTTAACTTCTGTTGTAATTGAGTATTCATCTGGGCAGATTTCTTAAACAATTTTTAGGCAAAGTAAACACAAAAATAGTCAAGCTATAGTATAAGCAATTGATTTGGATCAAGTCTATTCTAATTGAGCGAACAGAATTAATTACTTTAATTTAAAATTAACTTGAGAAAAAATTTTTGATTTTGCTCTTCATTAGCGTTTTTTAGGCAGTTTTTTGGCGATTTTGCTGATTTTGTTGCATTACTTTAGCGATTAATGCAGTTAAATGGTCTAACAGAAAAGGCTTAGAAAGATAAGCATCATAACCTGCTGACAAGATTTTTTCGCGGTCTTTGGCTTTAGCAGCAGCAGTTATAGCGATCGCTGCCAGATGTCTATTTGAGGTTTTTTCCATCTTTTTTAACTGATTAATCAACCAAAAACCATTTTCTTCGGGCATAAAAATATCACTTAGAATAATTTCTGGTTGAAAAAATTGGATTTCTTCTACGGCTACTTTGGCACTAGCAACTGATTTCACTTTTGCACCAATCTGCTCGAGATAAAACAACAACAAGTCCCTTGAATCTCTGTCATCATCAACTACCAATACTCGTAATTTACTGATCTCTTCTTCTGTCTGCTTGCTTCTTGTTGTGATCATTCCGATTGCTCCAATCTTTGTTTACCTTAGCACCACCAGTTAAAATTTTTGTTAAGAATACTACCCTCATATCAAAATAGTAAAAGATGTTATTTGGTATGTTATTTACGCTGACATAAATCTTTGTTGAAATTGTGTTGAATTGCCTTTAATGGCTAGAGATTTTTCTAGTAGGGCATTGAGATCAATTGGTTAGGCATGAAAAATTCATTTTAGCCTTCTAATATCAAGTTCTAATCATCACTTTAAATAAATTTTCTCATTATCCCCAGTCCCCCCTCGTCAATCATCACCTTTAACTGTTTAAACTAACCTGATTTAACCCCCAAGCTTGGGACAATCAATCGAGCATTTTAGCCTGGAGATGCTACTAAATATTTTTAATGTTGACAAAGTTGCCTTATTTAATTGTTCCTGTTAAAGGAGAACTAGCAGCAGCATATTGTTTGATTGGAATTCTACCTGATAAATAAGCTAGCCTACCAGCTTCAGTTGCTAAACCCATTGCCCGCGCCATAGCAACAGGATCTTGAGCCATTGCGATCGCACTATTAATGAGTAAGGCATCTGCCCCTAATTCCATTGCATAAGCAGCTTCACTAGGCGTACCAATACCTGCATCTACCACTACAGGAATTTTGGCTTCTTCAATGATAATGGCAATATTAGCAGCGTTTTTAATTCCCTGTCCCGAACCGATGGGTGAACCCAAAGGCATGACTGTGGCACAACCTATTTCTTCTAATCGTTTAGCAAGTAGCGGATCGGCATTAATATAAGGTAAAACGGCAAAACCTTCTTTAACTAGTTGTTCGGCTGCTTCTAAAGTTCCAATCGGATCGGGTAATAAATATTTAGCATCGGGAATAACTTCTAATTTAACGAAATTATTGTCTTCTTGCCCTAATAACTTCGCCATTTCTCTACCTAAGCGCGCTACTCGAATTGCTTCTTCGGCAGTTTGACAACCTGCGGTATTAGGTAACATCCAAATTTTATTCCAGTCTAAAGCTTCTGCTAATCCTTCGTGTCCAGGTGCTTTGGTTTGTACTCTTCTCACGGCGACGGTGACAATCTCGCAACCACTAGCAATGACGCTTTGTTGCATGGTTTCAATCGTGGGATATTTACCCGTACCTGTCATCAAACGAGAATTAAAAGTTCTTCCAGCAATAGTTAGTTGATTAGTTTGATTAATAGTTGTTGGTGTGCTGAGTTGTTGAGAAACAGTTGTTTGAATTTCTAGAGGCATTTTGTAACCATTGGATGAATTAAAATTGGGCTGAGGTTGAGCCAAAAATCGCTCGCAGCTAAAATGAGATAATAGAGGATCGGATTTTCCTTCTAAAATCAAATTGGCGATCACAGAAGCAGTAACAGGAGCAAGTAAAATACCATTACGATAATGCCCAGTCGCCAAAAATAAATTTTCACAAGGACTTCTACCTAAAATTGGCAGTTCATCAGGTGTACCTGGGCGAAAACCTGACCAAAACTCTTCAATTTGCCAATTAGCGACCGCAGGAAACAATTTAATCGCATTATTTAATAAATTTTGGATTCCTTGAGGTGTATTATGAGGATTCCAACCAACTTCTTCTACGGTTGCCCCAATAATCAAACGCCCATCTCGTCGGGGTACTAAATAAATACCTTCCCCAAATAATACCCGATGCAGATTAGCTTCTGTGGGCATTCTCAAAGAAAGCATTTGTCCTTTGACTGGGCGGACAGGAATCGGTAATAATTGACTAGCCCAAGAACCAGTAGCTAAAACATATTTTTCTGCTTCTAGTTCTCCTTCAGAAGTAAAAATACTGGTTACTCTACCCTGTCGTTGTTCAATTGCTTTAACTGCTACTCCTTCCTTAATTTCTACTCCTAAAATTTCAGCTGCTTGCAAAAGCGATCGCATTAAACAACGATTATCGACTTGTCCATCTTCAGGATACCACCAACCCCCAACTATTGCTGTTCCTAAACCAGGTTGATACATTTCTAGCGTAGCTCGATTCAACCATAAATCTGATGGAGATTGAGGTAAATTAAAAACAGGAGCAACAATACCAGAAGGTAAATAACCAGTAGTAATACCAGTTAAATCTTCTAATTTACGAACCCATTCAGGATAAAGCCAACGTGATTTCAGACATAAATCTAGCATCGGGGGATTACTAATTTTTTCCGCCATCGGTGCGAGCATTCCTGCTGCTGCATGGGAAGCTGCTTGAGCAAAATCTCGACTTACCACAGTTACACTTGCCCCACGCAACTTTAATTCTACTGCGATCGCCAGACCGATAACTCCACCACCAATCACCAGAATATCTTTTGTTGCCTTCATCTGTTCAAGTCCGTTTTCAATTTTTTGTATATAGCAGTTCTCACTTCTATGAGGTACATCCGTTCGATATTGATTGAGCGTTAATGATTGATTGTTTGTCCACAGCCAATAGCAGATAAACTTTTGATTTTTTTGCGATCGCTCAGGACGCTTCGCGCTTTTTACTTTTTACTTCAACTTTACATTCAGCACAACGAGACAAAATTAAACAACACCACCAGCGAGCATAACTTCCGACTAATCCTATTTCTTTCAATTCTCCATCGGGTAAATGTCCATCCCAAGGTAAATGACCTTCAGGAGCAGCCAAAGTATATTGAATTTGACTAGAATCTTGCCAACGATTTCTGACCCGCCAACCAAGTCGTTCTCCCAAAGTACACTCGGTCTTATAATCGATCTTACCACCAAGTTCCTGCCAAATTCTTCTTTGCACCGAGAAACCAAAACGTTCTTCACTGTATTTTAACCACAGGAGATCAATAACTTGCAGTGTTTCACAGGTAAGCTTTTGAGTAGATTTATAATCCAACCAACCTTCTTTAACTCGATTAGCTATTTTGAGTAAAATTTCGTAAGTTTCTTCATCGGCTTGTTGCCATTCTCCCTTTGACAAATAAATTTCTAATCTTTGGTAAATATTTTCTGGGTTAGAAGAAGTTTTTTCTAATTCTAGTTGTTGAGCATCAGGAATCATCTCCAACCATTGCTGCACGGATTGAGGACGATGTTCTGCTTGTAATGCCATTCCTTTAACAATAGCAGCATTTAATTGATCGCTCAGGCGAGGATTATGTTTTTTAGGCAGGATTAAACTAGCACCTTGAGAGCGAAATTGTGCTGGTAGTGGCTGTACTCCAGTTAATAAAAAGTAACAAGTAGCAGCTAAAGCATGAACATCTGTATAAGGACCGCGTTTTGCTCTTTGATAATATTGTTCTATCGGAGCAAAAGATTCTGTCCGAGCATTAGTATGTGTTAAAGTTTTGCCATCAATAAACTCTCTTGCCAAACCAAAATCAATCAATACTGCTTCTTCTGCATTGTCTCGCAACATAATATTTGATGGTTTAACATCACGATGTAAAAGCCCTTGTTGATGAATATAGCTTAGTGCTTCTCCTATCTGCCTGATATACAGTAAAGCTTTTTTTTCTGACAAAACACCTTGTTCAATAATTTTGCTTTCTAAATCTCCTCCTGTGAGATATTCCATCACCATGCACCAAATTCCTTGTTCTTGGCACACATCATGAACTTGAACAATATGATTATGATTACATTTAGCCAGACGAAAAGCTTCTTGAATAAATTTTTCTTGATGTTGAGCAAAATCGGGTTTAGATAAAATTAAATCGTTAGCGGTTTTAATCGCAACTAATCTAGTTAAATGACAATCTTGAGCGCGATAAGTGATACCAAATCCTCCCACACCCAATACTTCTTCAATTACATATTTACCATCTTGAATTGCTTCTCCTCGTCTCCAGATCATTTGTTTTTGCGACTTTGCTTAAGTTATGGTTTTGCTGCAATTCTTAATTGGTTTTAGGCTTTTTTAGTTTAGGGCAAATATTTTTGAACAACTTGCCAACCCGTTAAAGAAACAAAAATAAAACCAACAAATAAAGTAAGATTTATCCCAACATGAAGTAAACGCGCCCATGATTTTTGTGGACTAATTTGAGTAGCACTCCAACCCGATAACAACACTAAAATAACCACAGTTAAACCTGCAATCAAATGAGGCGAGTGACCCAGACTACCATAGTAACCTATCGTTCCGACTAGCCCGATCGCGAGTAACAGTAAAACAAGCAGACACAATACTATCCCACTAATAATATGAAACTTTCTTAAGGAAGCAGGACGCGCTTGTCGATTAATTCGAGTTGATAAAATTCCTAAACCCGAAAAAAATAGCACTCCATAAGTTGCGAGTGCTAAACCCATTGACCAAGCAGCTATTTTCCACAGCCAAAGAAAAGAAGGTAAATTCAAAACCGACACCTAGTTAAGCTCTCTACTAAAAGATAGTTTAAGCTGAACTAACTAAGATCACACCAAAGAAATAAATAGATAAAATGTTTAATTGAGGTTAACTGAAGAATTGTTAATCAAGCTTAAATTCTGATTTTTTTGGTTAGCTCTTGATTAAATATTTATTTGCTCAACTCAATGTCAATTTTTTTTGTAAATATATATAAATGGTTGGCAAAAATCTTTTGTTTAATTAAACTACACTAACAGTAGTTTTGAATTGATTTGTTGTAGGTTGATGATTGTTATTAACGCGATCGTTCTTAGTTGAATTCTCTGTTGTTTTGGACTCAGTTTGAGTTGGTTTTTCTGACTCAGAATCTTGACCTTCATTAATACAAAGACGCTCACATGGGATCGTGTCTGACAAGATAGCACTAGCCATCATGCCAGTATGAATTTCCAATAAAGCATCTCGGACAGCTTCAAAAACTAGCCTTTGTCCAGGAAAAACAACTCTTTCAAAATACCAGTTGGGAATATTAGTAATTCGAGCTACTTGGATTTGACTAGTTGCATTTACATAGCAGCACAAAATAGTGTTCTTTTCATTATTGGGTACCGGATCAAGTATTTGAGACATAGTTATTGAAGCGATTATTTAAAATTGGTTTGCTATTACACTTGATAAGCTAACACTTCCCGATCCCCACTAGCTGTAAAAGGGAATACCAATCAGAGCTTATCTTAGTGCCTTAAATCAGCTTTCATGGTATTATAGATTTTTTTAAGATTTGAACCTAGATTAGGTTAAAGATTGCGTTCGAGAGCAACCGTACTCTTGATAAGTTTTAATAAATTAAATTTGCTCATTTATTCCTGACTACTTTGAGATGAAATTTAGCTCAGGAGCAAATCAGTTGAGCGAAATTGGCTAGTTGATTGTAACTAATAATATAGTTAAAGTTAAGTTATATGAAAAAAATGATTAATTTTTCCTGGGGGAAGGAACTGGTTGGTTCAAAAACCTCAACAACTTTAAAAAAATTTTTATCCTATGACTCAGAAAATTCTCTATGTTCGTCTGCCTTGTAATCCCATTTTTCCCATAGGAGTTGTTTATCTAGCTGATTTTGTGCATAAGTTATTTCCCGACTTAGAACAAAAAATCTTTGACTTGGGAACAGTACCACCCTTAGATTTTGTACCAGCCTTAGAACAATGTATCGATCAATTTCAACCAACCCTGTTGGTATTTTCATGGCGAGATATTCAAATTTATGCACCTGTGGGAGGTAGAGGCGGAAATCCTCTGCAAAACGCTTTTGAATTTTACTATGCTAAAAATCCCCTAACTAGATTAAAAGGAGCTTTAGGAGGATTAAAAGTTACTACCGCTTATTATGGAGAACTTTGGCGCAATTTAGGCTTAATTAATCGCGGTTTAAAAAGAGCCAGAAAATATCATCCCGAAGCTCGCTCTATAGTTGGTGGTGGTGCAGTTAGTGTTTTTTATGAACAGTTAAAGCAAAAATTACCTCAAGGAACAATTGTTTCGGTTGGAGAAGGAGAACAATTATTAGCCAAACTTCTGCGCGGTGAAGATTTTAGTGATGAGCGTTGTTATGTAGTGGGAGAAACAGAACCACGAAAACGCTTAATCCACGAACAACCAGAGGCAATCGAAAAAACGGCTTGTAATTATGACTATATTGCTAAAATTTGGTCAGAATTTGATTATTATCTTCAAGAAAACGATTTTTATCTAGGAGTACAAACTAAACGAGGCTGTCCTCATAATTGCTGCTACTGCGTCTACACTGTAGTTGAAGGTAAGCAAGTTAGAATTAACCCTGCTGATGAAGTAGTTAAAGAAATGCGTCAGCTTTATGAGCGAGGTATCCGCAATTTTTGGTTTACTGATGCTCAGTTTATTCCAGCGCGTAGGTTTATCCCTGATGCTATCGAATTATTACAAAAAATTCTTGATTCGGGTATGAAAGATATTCACTGGGCTGCTTATATCAGGGCTGATAATCTTTCTCCCGAATTATGTGACTTAATGGTTCAAACTGGCATGAACTATTTTGAAATAGGGATTACTAGTGGTTCGCAAGAATTAGTTCGGAAGATGCGGATGGGTTACAATCTGCGTACTGTACTGCAAAATTGTCGAGATTTGAAAGCTGCTGGTTTTAATGATCTGGTTTCGGTTAACTATTCTTTTAACGTCATTGATGAAACGTACGATACTATCAGACAAACTGTAGCTTATCATCGAGAATTAGAACGGATTTTTGGTGCAGATAAAGTAGAACCAGCCATTTTCTTTATTGGTTTGCAACCTCATACTCATTTAGAAGAATATGCTTTTAAAAATGAAATTCTTAAACCTGGATACGATCCGATGAGTTTGATGCCTTGGACAGCCAAAAAACTGTTGTGGAACCCCGAACCCCTTGGTTCTTTTTTTGGAGAAGTTTGTCTGCAAGCTTGGCAACAAAATCCTAATGATTTTGGACGAGAAGTTATGGAAATTTTGGAACAAAAATTAGGAATTGCTTCATTAGAAGAGGCTTTAAGCGCACCCATAGAATCTGCTCAACCAGAATTAGCCACGATATCTTTAAACAAATAGGTAGGTGAGCTAATTCATAGTTATAAAACGCAGGAAGACAAAGGAAGCTTTCGGTGCTTCGGGTGCAACAAAATAGAAATAAGAGTTTTTATTTTATATTTAATTTTGTCTTGGTACTTAGAACAGCAAAAGCTTTGATAATTGTACAGAGGTAGCATACTACTGATAACTGTACAGACGTAAAATGTTGCGGTGAGACCCTGCGCCACGCCAGTCGCTCCACTTGGGGATACCCCAAGACCGCGCTGGCTCACCTGCGGGCGCAAAGGAACGCTCACCAAGACACGTCTCTACCAATAACTAATAACTGATAACTGAAAATGCTCGAAGGTTCAATCTTACAACAATTAGTACAAGCTCATCAAAACAGTAAAAGACCGATCAATTTGGGAGTTTATTACAAAAATACTTTAGTTGCTCTTTGTCATGCCCTGGAAGACTTTATTTTAGAGTCGGAAGATAAACCACTTATGATTGCAGCCTTTCAGCGAGGAAAATGGTATTTGGAAGAAGCTGAACGTTATAATGATTTGGCTCAAAAGTCGCTGCAAGTAGCAATTATGGCTGCACCAGAAGCCGGATTTGCAGAGCATCCTACTAGTCAAAAAGATAATGTAGCTTTAGTTAGTTTAAAACCTGACGATCCTGTGGCTCAAGAGTGGCACTTAATGATCATATCTTCCACCTATACAGCAATGGTTTTATGTCAGGAATTGTCTGAAGCAGATTATGGGATCGAAGGAAGACCTCATGCTGATTTAGAGCGAAAATTTTATGGTTTTTGGACTTTTGAGCCAGATTTAGTCACAGAAACTGTCAAATTAGCGATCGCACATATTCAAAGCTACAATCCAGATTTAGCTCATACCCTAACTACTCAAGTAGAACAAATCCTCACTCAATCTATTTCCCAACCAAGAGAAGATTTAAGTGTTGTCGTCTCACGAGTAGTAGAATACCTGCAAAATTGTCAACAGGATTTACATAATTCCCAACCAACCGCAGCCTATGCTTATTTTCAAGCCTTAGATGACAATATTGTTTCTAACGAAATGCAAGCTCTGTTACGCATGGCTCAAATCATCGACTTGACGGATGTACGCAACCCAATGGCTGCTACAGAAGTATCGGCAATGGCTGAAGCGATGGGACAATTATTAGATTTACCAGCTTGGCAAGTTAAGCGATTGCGTTTGGGAGGACTGTTATACCGTTTAGGTTTATTCTCTACAGTTAAGATTGATAATGAGAAAAAATCTCCTGTTCAACAACAAGTGTTACAAGCTTCCGAATCCTTACCCCAGGCATCAGTGTTGAGAATTATGCCTCAACTTCAAGCGATCGCTACAATTTTAACTCATCAAACCGAAGCTTGGGATGGCTCTGGTACTCCTGCAGGTTTAGCTTATGATAGCATTCCTCTCGAATCCAGAATTCTTCGTTTAGTTGCTGATTTTCAACAACAAGTTACAAACTATAGTCAAGCAGAAACAGTTGACAATCCTCTCGCTCAAGCTTTATCTTACTGCCAAAATCAAGCAGGAGAAACTTATGACCCCAAATTAGTAGAGGCACTAGGTTTACTGGTAATGGGGATGCAACAAGGAATGAGTATTCAAGCTTATCAACCCAAAATTGCGACTGGAATGTGGTTACTAGATTCAGAGCAAATTGGTAAAAATCCCACCACTTCTTCTTAAATTTGAGTAATACTTATAAACTAAAATTATTAATTACTAGCTGATGAGCAAAATAGAAGTAATTCGTGCAGGACAAGAAAAACATTTTCCAGGAATTGATTTAGAAGACGAAGATTTATCTGGCTGTCAATTAGAAAGAGTCAACTTGGCTGGTGCTAACTTAGTAGGCACAGATTTGCGTCAAGCTAACCTTAAAGGCGCAAGATTAGATGGGGCAAATTTGTTAGGAGCTCAACTCAATTTAACAGATTTGAGAGCTAATTTACTCGGTGCTAACTTAATGCAAACCGACTTAAGTAATGCAGATCTTAGAGGTAGTAATCTCCGAGGTGCTAATCTAATGGGAGCGAAAGTAACTCAAGCGTCTTTAGCAGGAGCATTTTTAAGCGGTGCTAATCTTACAGGAGTCAATTTTAAAGGAGTTGATTTTCGTGGCGCAGACTTAAGAGGTGCTAATCTCAGTGGTGCTAATCTCAAAGGAGCTAATTTAGCTCAAACCGATTTACAAGGTGCTAATCTCAGCGAAACCAATTTAGAAGAAGTTGATTTAAGAGGTGCTAATTTAGCGGGAGCAAATTTATCAGGAGCTAACTTGCTTTGCGCGGAAACCGAAGGAGCAAATTTTGATGGTGTAAATTTAGATCGAGCTTGTTTATTAGGTATTTCAACTGTAAAAAATGAAGTTAACATCTCGAAACAATAGCTGACTTGGACGTGATTGCCTTTAATAATTAACATTATTGTGATTCCGCCATAGGAAATTTTTGTGTCTAGAAGTTTATTTCGCTATCAGCAAATTATTAACTTGGTGTCCGCCCTTGGCTCAAATAGAATTTTGAGAATGCTTCAGCAACAGTTCAAAAACCATAGTGGTCGATTATTTTATGCTTTGGGAATTGGTTTATTGTGGTGGTGGAATTGGAAGTTACTACTAGCTACGGTAGGTGGAATGGGATTGATGTTGCTAGCCTATTCACTACAAACCAACCATTGGCAACAATCTTGGTTCAAATGGCAACGCTTTTTAACAGGTTCTCAAGGTAAGCTAGCGATCGCAGTTGGGACAGGAGGAATTGGTGCTTTTACTACTTATTTGGCAACTTCGATCTGGGCGGATACCGAAAATCGTTGGTTAGCTACAGGTTTGATTTTACAAGGCTTAGGAACTTTTATTACTGTAGGATTGTTAATTTGGCAGATTAGTTCTCATCGAGCGATCGCAACTATCACAAAATTTGAACAATTATTAGCGGATCTAACTGCTTCAGACTCACTTAAACGTCTGATTGCGATTCACCGCTTAACTCGTTTGGCAAGACATCATCGTTTATCTTCAGCAGAAGAAAGTCAATTAAAAGAATATTTTTGTCTAATGCTATCTCAATCTGAAGACATGACCATTAAACAAGCCCTGTTGGATAGTTTAGAACAGCTAGGCATTAATTTATTCAAGGCAAAAGAAAAGTCTGCCCTGCAAATTCCGATTCAACTACAAGCATCTGCTAAACCTATTTATCACAATAAATAGGTGTTGCTGAATTAGGGTATCAAATATTACCTTAATTTTAGAACAAAAGGATTAGAAGAGTATTATGAGATAAATCCTAATGTCACAGACCCTAGAGAACTACCTCCAGAATTCGCCAAAATCCTATTAGCACACGATATTTCCCATATTATTCTTGGTTGCGACACAGGTATGTATGACGAAATCAAAATACTACCATTAAGTTTTTGGACGAGCGATTTTAAGTTTGGGGATTTCATACGTACCCGTAAAGACCCCAAAATTAGACCTGCAATAGATATTATGTATGACGATTTAATTAAACAACATGGGGTTCTATGGCTTTATAGCTCAATTTTGTTCGTGTTACCGCGACTATTACCAGAAATTATAACCATCTGGTTCAAAACTCGTGCTACAAGAAAATATTACCCTTTTCTCAATTATAAATCTTTACTCAATCGCTCTCTGCTAGAAATACGCCAAGATTTCGACCTCTTACCATTGCTCAAATAAAAAGTTTTACCTTCTCTATTTGTAGTTTGTTCTTCATATTTTACTTCTCTTTCTTTTAAGACAGTTAGACCTTGGTTAAATGACCTTGGTTTTGATTTTTCTGTGACCGGGTGCAATTTAATCTCAATTTAATGATATGGCTTTGTTTTGAGCAGAATCGATGTGTTAATGACCCTTGGCTTTAAGCATGTGTTCCTAATCTCACGAGCCGTTGAAGCTGCCGACCTTCGAGATCTAAAATTCGACGGGCAAAACTAGAGTCTCTTTCAAGCAGATCGTCCAGCGCATCGACAGGAATTGCCACAATACGAGTTCTTTCACTTTCAGCAAGAATTGTATTTTCTAAGGTGCTGTGGGTTAGAACCTCCAGTTCATCAAGGATTTGTCCAGGATGAAGGCGATCAATTCGTATAATGGTTTGCCCATTCGTACCTTGAATGCTAGCATCGCCCTCAATCAGCAGTAGAAATTCTCGACAAGTATCGCCCGCCTCAGTAATCACATCGCCCTTAGTGTAGGTTTTAATTTCTGAACGATCGCTTAAGGCGATCAGTGTTTCGCACTGAAGACGATCAAAGAAATCACTGTTCGATAAATGCACCAGTTTTTCTAGAACAGGAAACTCTGTTAAAGCTGGAGAAGGGGGCAAAGCTAGTAACCGTTCTGCGGTGTCGTTTAGCAAAGATGGAGACGAGTCACGCTGGATCATTTGAGCCATAGTTTGAGCGCGTTGGGGATCGAGTTGGGCGATCGCAAATAGAGCCGCCGCCTGAATGACTGAATTGTAATGGTGCAACAGCGTTTCAAGATGACTCAAGGTATCCTGCGTCGATACTACTTGAGCAGATTGTTCTAGTGCTTGGGGCTGGATTAGCAAATCCGCAATGCTTTGCTGTAAATGAGATTGCCAAGAATTACGACTAACTAATTCTGTCGTCAAATGTGGCGAAAGTTGTTTGAGCGATCGGGCAATTGTCGTTGCGCTGGGATGGTCTTTTAGAGAAACAAGAATTTCCAGAATCGAGCGCACAATCAATTCTCGTTTATGCTGGACTCCCTGATGCAAAAGCTGCAAGATTGCAGGATGAGCTTGAAGGCTAGGATGGTTTAAATCGCGATCGCACAAATTCCACTCGTTTAACCGAGCGAGTAATGATTCTGCTTTCTGAGTGTTGCCAGCATCAGGCGCAAATCCGCTCAACACCCACTCTTCTTCTTGAGGTGTGATCGAATACTCACGACGCAATGCCCGAATCGCATCTGACGCTTCAGCCGATGAAGTGAATTCTGTAGAACTTATCTGCTGCTGCAATCGGAGAAATCGTTCCAATGATTTCTGGTAGCCTGTGAGACGGATTTGATTTTCGAGCGATCGCTTGCGGTTAGGATTGAGCAGTTCTGGATCTTTTACGCCTAATTCTTCCAAAACTTCTTGGTGTTCATCATCAGAAATCCCTAACTCATGACGCATTTGTTGAAGGACTGCGAGACTACTAGAGGTACTCACATAACCTTCCTCTAAAGCTTCTCGAACTACTCCTTTGTAAGCTTCATGCCGTTTCTCTTGGGTAAAGCCAGGAAGCACTTTCGCGAGAACATACACTTCATTGGTGTGTAAATCATCAAGAGAACGACCGTCTAGATACTGGGAGACATCAAGCTGTAATCGCTCAAGCTGCTTACGAAATCGGTTCGCCAGATTTTCCCGTGAATAGAGATCAGAACTCCGTCGCCAGGATTTTTGCAGCCATAGTGTACTCAAAAAAACAATGCTCAAATCAAAGGCATATTGCACCCAAATCGGGGTGAGTTGAAGCAAGGGACGACCTGCGAACAAAAAGAAGAAGTTAAATATAGCAAAGGTACAAATTACAAAAATGCGATGCCGAATCAGATCGGTATCTGAGTGTTTGTGATGTTGTTGATCGTAAGATTTGGCCCGCTGTTCAATCCAAGTTCCGAGGAAATAGCCGGTCGCACTAAATCCACCCAGCACCAGCGGCACCGCAAAAAGCTTCGGAATGTTGATCGGCTGTCCCGATAGATAAAGACCGGGACTCATCAGCGAAGCAAGCTGATTCGGATCGCGATTCCAAACGCCCGAAAAGTAATAGTCCCAGTTGCCCGCATACAGATAGTAGTAGAGAAAATAGCCAACCACTAAACCGACATAACCATATCGGATGATCGATTCTTCGGGATTGTTCAAGCCATTCCAATAAGTTCGTTCCGAATCAATATCAAAACAGGGACTCTGGCAGGCAACACAGGCACTTTGTTCATTGCCATCTGATTGCACGGTGCGACACATTGATTGAGTAATCCGCTGTTCACTCATATGAGCCTTGCTACCAAGCAAACCTCGTGGCTCACTAAAAATCGTCTGCACCGGAGCCATCGGGCAGAAATATTGACACCAGGACTTACCGCCGTAATAGTAGCCAACCGCGATTGCTGCCACGATCGTAAAAACTAGCCACAGTCCTAGAACTAAGCGGTCAGCATTAAAAAACAGAATTCTTCCACACAGTCCAATAAACAGCCAACCAAACTGTACATAAGGATAGTTTCTGCCCAGCCAAGAATCGGATTTCACTTTCGCAAGCTCGTAGCGAATCTTACCCGTTTTCGGGTTTTCCCGTTTGAACTGCCGCTGTTTACCGAGTCCTCTTGGAATCTGAGACAGAAAAGCCAGCGGACAAATCCGCCGCCAGAGTTCATGTCCAAACACGAGCAAGATGAAAATCCCAGAAGGAACGATCGCACCCCAAAATAAAGTTGCTCCGATCGGGTAAGGCTGCTCTTCAACACAACTGCCCTGTACCTGAATACACTGACCTGTGAGCCGCAAAGGGCTCCAGGTATGATCGGGTTTTGTAAGCGCTACAGTCCAAGGATCGTAAAACAGAGATGCAATCACTAAGAGCCAACTGATCGTTAAGACCCATCTTACCGAGTGCATCGGACGTTCTGGCAATTGTGCAAACATGAATAGTCTCCGGTAAGTGAATGTTGTGAGTCAATTCGGGATGCTGTATGATAAACTTTTGCGCCACTTCTTTGAAGCGAGGTAGTTTGTCAAAAGCTTCTTTTGGAAACACCGAAACTGCCATCAGCGAGAGTAAACCAACCAGCGATCGTAAACCCCAAGAATAATTAAAGCAATATTGAGGGCGATCACCCAACCCGTAGACTTTCTAATGTTGTCATCAACAAGATCTGGAGTTATCATGTGTACCTCGCTTTTAGAGGGGTATTCAAGATTTGAGAACTGAATTAACACTTCAGCGTAAGTTCATATGCGGAAGGTGAGATGCAACCTGCACTGAACGGCTTGGAGCGCTCATGTGCTGTGATGAAGCACCTATTGAAATGAATGCGATACGCTTCTTCAAATTAAAACAATAAGATATGAAACTGATATGATGTCGCCCTCTCAGATGAAATGAATCCGTTATCGACATTTGATGCTCTAATTCTTGTATTCCTTTGCGAATAGTGCGTCGATTCCACCCCAGTTCTCGTTCTGCAGTAATCTAAAAAATTTTCGACATTGATTCTGGTTCAGAAGCTTGGTTATGCGATCGCCAAAGTTGATTGACCGAACTTCTTAGAATAGCGAAGATTGAAAATTAATCCTGTGGGTTGCGATGTTGTCCAATCTGATAGAGCAACAGTAATGCCACAATAGTTCCAATTAATCCGGCGGCGATCGCATTTACCATGGCTTGAATTGCAATCATATTCGATGGTGCGATTAATGCTCCCTGGGTCATTGTCGTCGTAGTTTGATTGGGGACAATTACAGTGGAACCTTGAGGCAGTATCAACATTTTGAAGGTCAATTCACCCACCCGCATTAAGGCGATTAGTACGGCAATTGTCATAATACCGAGGTTGGCAACTAGCCCTAACTTCAGATCTCGAAATACCTTGGATTTGGTCGGACGCAGTTCCCTACTTTCTAGCTTGTTTGCTAGCTGCGTATAGCGAAAACACCAGTAGATACTGAAGATTAAAATTGCCAGACAGGCGATCGCAAACCATAAACCAAAGGAAAACACGCGGAGTTGCTGCTGTCGCGTTCTAAATAAAATAGTTGTGATCGTTACTAGAAGCGGAATAAATCCGAGTAGGGCTTGTAACCAAAAGCCAATCCATCCCAACCTGCGGAGAGAACTGGCAATCTGTTGGGGAGTTGGGCTAATAGATTTAGGCTTGAGGAAATCAATCATAGGATGGATTAATTTAAAAGAAAGTTAAAGTATCCATCTGTGGTTTTCACAGTGAAGTAGAACGGAAATTTAGTCTTACTTATCGCTCGATAAATTCTTTTTAAAATCGTCTTCGATCACAATAATATTCAAATTAATTTAGAAGATAAAAATATGAAACTTATATGAAATTAAAAAATTCCTTAAATAGCGATCGCTGTTGTCTCGAATTGGATCGTCTTGAGCAAGGTTAAAATCTTGCGGTCGTTGTGTTACAAAAAAAAATCAATGGTAGGCTGAATGAATATTCTAGTGGACTGGCACTTCGATTGCAGATCGACTCTCTCTACATACTTTGTGTAAGAGAAAATCGTATTTTCTTTAAAAGCAGCTAACTAATTTAACCTACCAGGCACAGGAGGCAAAAAAAAACCAGTCTTTAGGTAAAACCTTAAGCTTATAATCAGGTATCTGCCGAGGCGTATATGGAGCAAACGCAAAAAGTTCAATTCGCACATAAAACTTTTTGGGCGATCGCTATCACTTTATTTATGATTGCCTACAATGTCAGTGTCATGCCTACCATTATGTCTCCGCTCGTGCGCGATCTCAATTCGAGTGTTGGTGCCATACAGAGTATTTTGGTCGTATATTTCCTTGTAGCTGCTTCCTTTGCACCCTCAACGGAAAATCTGTGTCGCTTTTACGGTCGAACTCGTATATTTAGCATCAGCTTAGTTTTGTATGGTATTGGGATGACCCTCACCTCCCTAAGTCCTACAATTGAAATTCTTGCCCTCTGTTTTTCACTATTGACGGGTCTGGCTTCGACACCTTTGATTAGTACTCCTTTGGCGATCGCTGATTTAATTTATGGCGACGATGAAGAGCGAGTAACTATAGCGCTTATTTTAGCTTCGACACTGGGGGGCTTGTTTGGTTCTTTGCTTGGAGGTTATCTTGCCTCCAATTTGGGTTGGCGTTGGGCATTTGTGCCTTCACTGCTGGTTCTGATGTTCGTGTTCCGTTTGAGGCGATCGCTACCTAATCTAATTGTCAACTGTACGCAACCTATAGATTGGATCGGAGGTTTACTCTCCTTTTTAGGACTTAGTTCTATTTTTGTAGGTATGAGCTTGGCGGGAGAATTCGGGTGGTGGGAACCAAAACGAGCGTTTTCAATTGCGGGTTTGATTATTCCACCTTTTGCGATCTCGATCGTACCTACATTATTTGCCGTGGGGATGATTCTTTTGGGGTTCTTTGTTTTCTGGCAACGACGACAGGCAAACCTAGGTAAGGCTTGTTTGTTCCGAGTCGGACTATTGCGTAACCGAGAATTCGTCTTGGGGCTTCTTACTGCGATGCTGCATACACTGATTGTAACGGGCGTGCAATTTAACCTATTTCAATTTGTACCGCTTGCCTTATCGCTCAATCCATTTAGAACGGCACTAACGATAATACCTTACAACCTAACCATGGTAATCGTTATAATCTCCGTCCTGAAGTATTTAGTTTTGGGCAATCGCATCACACCTAAGTATATTGTCTGTATTGGCATTTCTTTGCTTGCTGCTGGCATTGGAGTGCTTTACAGTAGCCTGCATCTCTCAGTTACCTCATTAGAACTGATGCCGGGGTTAATTATTATGGGCGTGGGTTCGGGATTATTTTCGTCATATATTAGCACCCTTACTTACTCAAACGCTTCAAAGGGAGACAAACCTCAAGCCTCTGGCATTTACGATCCCATTCAGAATTTGGGCTGTTCCTTGGGACGAGGAATCCTCGGTACAGCACTTGTATATTATACCGCTCGAAGCATTGTGGATGACATTTTAGAAAACCTTGGCAAAACCTTGTCACCAGTCGAACGTCTTGAAGTGATTGTTAAGTTACAAGAAATGTTGCAAACCTTTTCTCGAGAAGAAGTTAGAGAAGTATTTGCTAACAAACTGCCACCATCAATCTATCCATTGCTGCGATTGATTAGTCTTGATGCAGCAACTTCAGGAATCAAAATTTCTCTATTAATTGCACTCTTCCTGACGGGGATTTGTTTTCTGCTCGCCGTCACTTTACCCAAGTATCCTTCGTGTCGTCGTTCCTAGAGACTTACAAGTAAAAAAATAGCCCATCCTTTTGAGAGAAAGAGTATAGTTGCAAGGTGCAGGGGGAGAAAAATTTATCTATTGAAGTTTATTTTAAGGGTGATAGTAAGATTAAATCAATGTAAACTATCTCACTTTTGGCAACATACTTCTGATATATATTGAGTTGACCTTATAAAAAAATAATTTCACTATTCAACTACTTATAACTGTGATCGCTCTATTGATTAATAGCGTGAATTTATGATTTGAAAAAAAGATTGTCAAACTTAAGTAAGTCTTTTTAAGCAAACGATCGCTTGACTTTCGCTCCTGCCTACCTAAAACATTTGCAACAAAATTTAAATTATTTTTAAAATCCAAATTTGGCAGGCACGATGATCGGAGGTTTTCAAACTTCCAATCTATTTCAAAACAGGTTGTGACAGTTGAGTCAGACTCTAGACAACATCAGCTTTTAACGCATCTTTGCCAGGCAGCTTTTGCTGTTATTTAAATAATAATTTCTCCAGAAATTAAATTTTAACTACGGTTTATTCAATGGGTTTAAATTAAGCTTTGGAAATGTCTAATGAAAAGATATTAGAAAAAGCAATTCTGTCTAGACTCTGCTTTCAGCTAATGCAAAGTTGACAGGAGAGTGCATATGAAAATTCTGTTTATAGAAGATGATGAACATACTAGTGAACTATTCTCAGCCATGCTCTCTAGCCATCGTTATACAGTCGATGTGGTTGCAGATGGAATGGCAGGGTTAGATCTAGCAACTCGATCAAATTACGATCTGATTCTTTTAGATCTTTTGATTCCAACGTTAAATGGACTTGAAGTTTGCCGTCGTTTACGCGCTCAAGGCTGTCAAACACCAATTCTGATGCTAACAACGAAAGACGCGAACGAAGATGTTATTGCCGGACTTGATGCTGGTGCCGATGACTATGTTGCCAAATCTTGCGCTTCTTCCCAGCTACTGGCAAGATTGCGAGCAATTCTGAGGCGCGATCAAAGATACTCATCTTCGCCAGTATTAACTTGGGGGCTACTCTGTCTCGATCCTACTTCAGCTAGGGTTACTTACGACCGCAAAGAAATTTCCCTGCGTCCCAAAGAATACAATCTGCTCGAACTATTTCTCCGCCACCCCCAACACATTCTCAGCCGTAGTGCCATTATTGATCGCCTGTGGTCGATCGAAAAAACTCCCGTTGAAGGTTCTGTCACCACTTTAATCAAAGACTTACGGCATCGTTTGAAGTCTGCCGGAATGGAGGATGATTCGATCGAGACAGTTTATGGGTTGGGATATCGGTTAAAAGCAGCACCAAAAGAAGACAAAAGAACACGGGAATCGGAGTATGTAAAGAGGAGAAGCGAAGAGGGCGCGATTGCCTGGGAATTTGATTTGCCAGTGGATTGGGACGAGGATTGGCAAGTTCGAGAGCAGCGAGGGAGAATAGCAATTGAGAAAATTACAGCTCGTTTTCAGATCTCACTCGAGCAAAGAATTACTGCATTGGAAGCAGTAGAGCGATCGTTTCAAACAGGCGATTTTACCGTGCAGCAACAACAAGCTGCGCGAACACAAGCCCATAAACTAGCAGGCGGATTGGGAACATTTGGTTATATTAAAGCTTCGGAGATAGCACGAGCGATCGAATGCTTATTGGAAACCAAGATTAGCCAAGAAACACAATTAGCCAAGCAGTTCTCTCAATTGTTGGAAGAGTTGAGACAGAAACTGACTAAACCGTTGAGCGATAAATTAATTGCGGAGCCAAGCCTTACCAGGAGGTGATTGAGAACGCGGGATTTTTTAGATTAAGTTGTTTATTTTTTCAGCGTTAAGCATCCCTCATGCCCCTCGCCCTTTCACAAATTTTCCACCGCTTGATCGCCAATGTTCCGCTACGTTGGGTATTAACAATTCCATTCGTATTGCCAACTATTGGAGCGGTAGCAATAGTAGGTTATCTGTCCTATCGGGACGGGCAGGAAGCAGTAGAAGATTTGGGTCATCAACTAGTAGCAGAGACGAACGAGCGGGTAAAGCAAGAACTCGAAACGTATCTGCAAACACCTGTATTAATTAATCGTTTGAATGTAGATGCAGTCGCTCGGGGACAACTCGATCTCCAAAATATTGTAGCACTCGAAGCTGTCTTATTTGCTCGGTTGCAGCAATTCGAGCGAGTATCGGCAGTTTTATTTGCCAGTCCTCAAGGCACGTTTAGGTTGGTTGACCGACTGCCAGATTTGTATTTGGTCGTTGCCGATCCCCCTCGTCCCGAGCAAATCCTCATCTATAGCCTGAACAGCGACGGCAGCCGAAAAGAACTCGTCCGCACGAACGAAGGCTTAGATGTTCGACGCGATAACCCTTGGTATCGACGAGCTGTCAGGACGGGTAAGCCTGGATGGAGTCCAATTGCCCAGTATGGTTCTCTTAATTTCCTGACCTTAGATGCGTCTCAACCTGTTTACGACCGCACTACAAAAAGTCTGCTCGGAGTTTTTGCAGTTCATATTCGACTAGATTATTTGAGTGAGTTTCTCCATCACTTGGACATCAGTCGCTCCGGTCGAGTTATCATTATGGATCGAAATGGTGCCCTTATCGCCACGTCTACAGAGGAACAACCCTATAAATTTCTGGCTGGAACGGGGTATCAACGCCAGTTCGAGCAAATAAATATTGATGAAAGTCAGGATAATTTAACGCGATCGCTGGGGAAATATTTGCGCAAGCGTCCAGAGATATTGAAATCTCTCGAGCGAACCCGTCTCTTGGATTTTCGCTACAACGGTGAACTGCAATTGGTACAGATCGCGCCGTTTCAAGATCAATACGGGCTTAATTGGCAAATTGTGACGGTAATTCCCAAGTCTCATTTCCTAAAAGATATTCAAGAGAATAAACGGACAACAGCTTTGCTTTGTCTGTTGACTCTAGGCGTGGCACTCGCGCTGGGACTGGTCGCTGCCGATAAACTCACAGCAAGCTTTGCGCGATTAAGTCGAGTCAGTCGAGAATTGGCAGCAGGGAATCTCGCTCGACGGCTACCAACCGACAGTTCAATCTACGAATTAAACGGTCTGGCACAAACATTTAACCAAATGGCAGACCAACTACAACAGTCCTTTGATCGCATCCAAATTGCCCTAGAAGAATCTGAAGAGAAATTCGCGACTGTTTTCCGTACCAGTCCCGACCCTATGGCGATCGCTAGCTTAGCTGAGGGACGCATCTTAGAAGTTAACGACAGTCACGTCGATTTCTTTGGCTATTCCCGTGCAGAGACTATCGGTCGTACTGTCTTAGTACTCAACCTATGGAGCAACCTAGATGAGCGCGAAAAGTTCAGAGCCTTACTGCATCAGCAAGGAAGCGTTCGCAATTTGGAAGCGCAATTACGCACGAAATCCGGTGAAGTCAGAACAGTTTTGGTGTCTGCCGAAGTTCAAACTTTAGAAGGACAAGACTGCACGATCATAGTACTTCGGGATATTAGTGAACGCAAACAAGCACAAGCAGCTCTACAAGAAAGCGAAACTCGCTTCCGTCAATTAGCAGAAACCGTGCGGGAAGGATTTTTCGTTTATGAAACAAAATCGGATCACTACTCCTACGTGAATCCTGCCTATGCAGCCATCATGGGAACACCAGCCCAATTGTTCTACCAAGGAATGTTCCATTGGCTGAACAATATTCACCCCGACGATTGCGATCACATCGAAGCAGGTTTACTGAGGGAACATCAAGGCGAAAACTTTGATGAAGAGTATCGCTTTATCCGCCCGAATGGGGAAATACGCTGGTTGCGATCAAAAGCATTTCCACTCCGAGACGAGACTAAAACCATCGTTCGGATTGTAGGGACGGTAGAGGATATTACCGAGCGCAAACAGTTAGAGCAATCGCTGCGATCGCAAGCAGAAGAGGAACGGTTAATTACTACCATCACCCAGAACATTCGTCAGTCTCTAGATTTAAAAAAGATTCTGGCAACTACGGTGATCGAAGTGCAGCAGACTCTCAATGCCGAGCGCGTCTTGATTTTCCGAATGAACCCAGATGGTTCGGGACAGGTAATTGAGGAAGCCGTTGTCCCAAAATATCCAGTGACTGACCAAATGCGTTGGGAAGACGAACATTTTCCAGAAGATTGCTATGAATATTACCGACAGGGAATCCCCCGAATCGTACCCGATGTCGCAACCGATGAATGGGCGAAATGTCTGGTCGAGTTTATGCAAGAGGTAGGTGTTAAGTCTAAAGTAGTTGCGCCGATCGTACAGGTGTATGAAAAATCCTCCACGAACGCGAAAGTCTGGGGTTTACTGATCGTTCATGCCTGTTCCCATTACCGCCAGTGGCAAGAATCAGAAGTCGATTTCTTGCAGCGAATCGGCAACCAGTTGGCGATCGCGATCAACCAGGCGAACCTCTATCAGCAGTTGCAAGCAGAACTGGCAGAGCGTCAACAGACTGAAGAAGCTTTCAGGGAAAGTGAAGAACTTTTTCGCAGAGCCTTTGATGATGCGCCCATCGGGATTGCCCTCGTTTCACCTACCGGACAATTTCTCAAAGCAAATACTTACTATTGCAACCTGCTGGAATATAGCGAAGAAGAACTATTAACTCTTACATTTCAAAATATTACCCATCCGACAGATTTAGAAGCAGATTTTGAGGTTTTTCGCCAGATGATGGCAGGTGAAATTCGTTCGTATCACCTTGAAAAACGATACATCACCAAGCAAGGAATAGTCATTCCAGTACTCTTGAATGCAGCATCTATCCGCGATCAAGACGATCGACCCCTTTATTGTGTGGGACAAATTCAAGACATTCGCGATCGCCTAAAAGTGGAACGAATGAAAGATGAATTTATTTCCGTTGTCAGCCACGAACTCCGCACTCCCTTAACTTCTATTCGAGGTGCGCTCGGCATTCTAGGCTCGGGTGTTTTCGACAATAGACCAGAAAAAGCCAAACATATGCTACAAATTGCCATCAACAATAGCGATCGCTTGGTGCGACTCGTCGATGACATTCTCAGTTTAGAACGATTGGAGTCTGGTAAAGTCCAGCTCGTGATGGAGCAATGTCAGGTCGCAGAATTAATGCAACAAGCTATAGACAGCTTACAGGCACTTGCCGAGCGAGCAGATCTGACTCTTTCAGTCACTCCCATCTCGGCAACTTTATGGGCAGCCCCCGATGCGATCATTCAGACTCTTACCAACCTACTGAGCAATGCCATTAAGTTTTCCTCACCAGGAGATACGGTTTGGCTCAAGGCTGAAATAGGCAGTGGAGAATGGGCAACGGCCAATGGGCAACAATTCTCCGATACCCAGACTCCCTACATTCTCTTTACAGTTAAAGATCGAGGGCGCGGTATTCCCGAAGATAAACTCGAAATCATTTTTGAACAGTTCCAACAGGTGGATGTGTCCGATTCTCGGCAAAAAGGGGGAACCGGATTGGGGCTGTCAATTTGTAAAAGAATCGTGCAACAACATGGCGGACGAATTTGGGTAGAGAGTAGCCTCGGAGAGGGAAGCACCTTTTACTTTACATTGCCGATCAAGGAGGAAAATGACTAAACGGATTCTCATTGTGGATGATGAAGAAGATATTCGCGATGTCGTGCAGGTATCCCTAGAAGAATTTGGGGGTTGGTTGGCGATCGCTGCTGCTTCGGGTAGTGAAGGATTGCAAATCGCTAAAACCGAAGCGTTAGATGCGATTTTGTTGGATGTATCAATGCCCGATCTAGATGGTTTTCAGCTATGTGAGGAACTCAAGATAGACCCTACAACTCAGAACATTCCAGTGATTTTGTTGACAGCGAAAGTTTTGCCAAGCGATCGCCAGCGATTTGCCGCTCTCGAGGTTGCAGGCGTGATCGCCAAGCCCTTCGATCCAATAACGGTTTGGCAACAGGTTGCAGAAATATTGGATTGGAATGGATAAAAACGTCTTTTCATATCAATTTCATATCTTTTTGTTCTAATCTAAAAAGCGAATCATCTCAGTCACTTTTATGTGTTTACTGTCATGTTGGAGTGGCGATCGATGTTTTAAACTAAGCTTTCTAAAAGCTACACGAGCATGATTATACTTCTGCACGGGTTATGGTAACGCTTGCCAGACAAGTGTTATAAAAGCTGTAACTGAACTTCGATCTCCATTTTCAGGCTGAAGAAATGCTTAAACAGCTTCTTGAATAGTCATCCTAATGAAGGCTGTTCCCTTTTTAACGACAGAGGGGCGTTATTCATGTCTAGAAAATCAATTTTATTGATCGAACATGAAGCCAGCATCGGAGAAGTTTTGCGTACCTGCCTCAGTGAGTTCGGCGGCTGGAGAGTCATTCTATCGAACTCGATTCAAGAGGGAGTCGATCTGTGTATGGCGACTCGCCCTGATGTCATCTTGCTAGATACTTCTATTTCAGAAATAGATGCTCTGATATTTATCGAACAACTGAAACAACATTCAATGGATAGAGCTATCCCAATTTTACTGATTACTGCCAGAGCCAGTTGGTTTACCTTAAAGCAACTTCACCAAATGGGATTTGCTGGAGCGATCGCCAAACCTTTTAATCCCTCAACTCTATCCACTCAAATTTCTCACTTGCTGGGATGGAGTGAGAAAGAGTTTTAGCCAGCCTATTTCAAATCTGATTAGCTCGAACCAGTCAAGAAGGATTACAAATCAAGATTAACTAGGAGAAAAATATGTCAACTTTAACCGTCTGGAAATTCAATACTACTGATGGGGCAGATAATGCATTGAGCAAACTAGAAACCCTGCAAAAACAGCAGTTGATTCAAGTTCTAGATGCAGCCATCGTATCTTGGCCGCGGGGACGAAAACGGCCTAAAACTTACCAGGCGATGAATACTGTGGGAGCGGGTGCCCTAGGAGGAGCTTTTTGGGGAATGTTGTTTGGTCTGCTCTTTTTTGGGCCATTATTAGGGATAATAGTGGGTGCGACAGCAGGTGCGCTTTCAGGTAAGTTTACTGACTATGGGATTAATGACAATTTTATCAAAGAGTTGCAAAGCAAAGTCACAGAAGGAACTTCTGCCTTATTTTTATTGACGGGGCAAGTCACGATAGACAAGGTTGAAGCAGCTTTCGCACCCGATGAAAAAGGCGAATTGATTCAATCGAATCTATCTATTGAGCAAGAAGCCAGGCTGCGGGAAGACTTTGGCGCAGAGGTATAGAGCTAGGTAATAGGTAATGAGTAATGAATGAAAAGTTATAAGTTATGAATTCTAAATTTTTAACTCAACGCTCAGCACGACTAAACGAGGGGCTGTGTCGTCCCCTTACCTTGTAAGCCCCTTGTCGAGAGTAAACGTTGAGCTTGCTCAAAATTCAAAATTTTTTGTTACCTGCTCCCTACTACCTCTATTCTGATTCCTGGCTTTAGTATTTACCTTCGGTGATGGTTTCGTTTTATCTGTGGCTGCGCTCGCTCTTAGATCTGACCCTTATGCGCTCGTAAAAGGTCGAATCTGCAATCTAATCGGAGGAGTTATTATGACTGTCGTTAAAGATCGAAGTTCCATTTCTTATGGAGTCCACTCAGAAGTGGGCAAGCTGCGAAAAGTAATGGTGTGTTCGCCAGGCTTGGCACATGCCCGTTTGACCCCCACCAACTGCGACGATCTGCTGTTTGACGATGTGCTGTGGGTAGAGCGAGCCAAGCAGGATCATTTAGACTTCATGGCAAAGATGCGCGATCGCGGTATTGAAGTCGTCGAAATGCACGAACTGCTGGCCCAAACTCTTAATATTTCAGAAGCAAAAAAATGGATTTTAGACCAACAGATCGTACCCAATGAAGTCGGACTGGGTCTAATTGAGGACGTTCGAGCCTTTTTAGAAAGCTTGATTTCTACACAATTAGCTGAATATCTCATCGGTGGACTTGCCGCTTACGATATCCCCAAAGATTTTGGTGGGGACTTTCTCCGGGCAGCTCAAGAAGCAAGTGGTATTACCGGCTATTTACTACCGCCCTTGCCCAATACCTTGTACACTCGCGATACTACCTGCTGGCTTTATGGCGGTGTTACCCTCAATCCACTCTACTGGCCCGCTCGCCACGAAGAAACCGTCCTTACAACAGCAATTTACAAATTTCACCCCAGCTTTGCCCAAGCAAACTTCCAAATTTGGTGGGGCGATCCAGAAGTCAACCACGGTTCGGCGACCCTCGAAGGTGGGGATGTCATGCCTATCGGTAACGGCATTGTCCTGATTGGCATGAGCGAACGCACCTCGCGCCAAGCAATTACCCAACTGGCAGCAGCTTTATTTAGTAAGGGAGGTGCCCAACGGGTAATTGTCGCTGGGATGCCTAAACTTCGGTCGGCGATGCACCTCGATACGGTATTTACCTTTTGCGACCGCGATGTCGTCACCTTGTTTCCCGAGATTATGGATCGAGTCGCAACCTTTTCTCTCTGGCCGAGCGACAAACCTCCTGGGTACGAATTGACTAAAGAGTCTCAGCCATTTGTCGATGTGGTAGCTGCATCCCTGAGTCTGAAAAAGCTGCGGGTTGTAGAGACTGGGGGCAACACCTATGCCAGACAGCGTCAGCAGTGGGATAGCGGCAACAACGTTGTCTGCTTGGAACCAGGTGTAGTTTTCGCCTACGATCGCAATACTCATACCAATAACGCGATACGCGAAGAAGGGATAGAAGTTATCCCCATCGTGGGCAGTGAATTGGGACGCGGACGGGGTGGCGGTCATTGCATGACCTGTCCGTTGATTCGGGATGCAGTTGATTTCTAAGAAGATGGTTGAGTGGCATTCAATTTATTAAATGCTGAAACAGCAGATATTTTAGCAATTGGAGGAACACTTATTATGGGTACTGAACAAAAAAGGGGTGCTCTAGTCATTATTGGCGGAGCAGAAGATAGAGAAGGCGAGCTTCTAGTCTTGCGAGAATTTATCCGAACGGCTGGTGGCGTGAAAGCTCGAATCGCGGTAATGACTGCCGCTACTGGTTATCCCAGAGAAGTAGGAGACGAATACACCGACATTTTTGAGCGATTAGGAGCAGAGTCAGTGGAGGTAATTCATACCGAACACCGCGACGATTCCGAACGAGAAGACTCTCTCCGCATCGTTAAGGAGGCAACAGGCATCTTCTTTACCGGAGGTGACCAAATGCGCATTGTAAACTTCATCAAAGGAACGTCTTTAGATAAGGTTATTCACAATCGTTATGAGGAAGGAGCCGTAATTGGCGGCACCAGTGCTGGGGCTGCCATGATGCCCGATCAAATGATTTTGGGAGGGACATCCGTGGCCAATCCCAGTGTTGATGCGGTTAGTATAGGTCCTGGTATGGGGTTTTTACCAGGTATCCTCGTGGATCAGCATTTTGCTCAACGAGGTCGCCTCGGTCGCCTGCTGGCAGCCCTGGTGCTGGAACCTGCCGTACTAGGTTTAGGCATTGATGAAGACACGGCTATCATTATCAACGGCGATGAATTTGAAGTAGTAGGAAGGGGTGCCGTTACCGTCGTTGATGAAACGACCTCTACCCACAACAACCTGGAAGGATTGCTCAAAGATGAACCCATTGCCCTTTGTGGGGTGCAGTTGCATATTTTACCCCACGGCTATCGGTTTAACCTGAAGACGCACCTACCACGGTTTGTTGAAAAAGGTAAGGGTTAAAGATGACGACTTTAAATTAATTCGCAAAAGACAGTTTACACTGGCGATCAAATCCAGGGGTATCTGTCGTCAGTCAATTAGATATTAACGACCTCGAACCTGGCAAAAAGCACCGCTTTTTCTGCCAAATTTTCGCTCAATATACATTTGAACTGATAACGCTCACCCCACAACCACTCTTCGTACAAAAACGCCATGGCAAACGACAAGCTACTATCTCTGTTGACCAGCGTGGGCGGATGGACTATTGGCGGTCTGCTCGGAGGTTTAGTCGGCTCCTTGGCTGCGGTTCTGCTGACCGAGTCGATCAAGCGAAGCCTCGATGCCGTTTCCAGACTAGACACCGTCTGGCTGCTGCTGCTGCCATTGCTCGGTGTTACGCTAGCTGTGCTGGTGTTGCATGGACTAGGCAAGGGTAAAGCCGTGCAGGTATTGGTTTCCCCTAAAGCCGCTCTCCCTCTGCGCCGACTTCCACCGCCCACATGGTACTCCTTCCCCCACGACGTTATGCGCCGACTTCCACCGCCTACATGGTACTCCTTCCCCCACGACGTTGCCCGGGCCGATCTCTCCGCCGACGTGGTGGCCACGGCCGGAGCAGAAGAACGCTTCCCCTGGAATCTGGCACCATTGCGTGCCCTTGCCATCTTATCCACTGTTGGGCTTGGTGCGACTATGGGAACAGAATCTCCAGCAGCCCATATCGGTGTTGCGACGGGGGTCTGGTTGGGTAGCACAAATCCAGCGCTGCGCCGACTGGTGCGGCCTATGGCAGTAGGTGGTGGTGCTGCGGGTGTGGCTGCCTTGATGGGGATACCGCTGGTGGGCAGCTTCTTCATGTTTGAACTGAGTCAGCGACGAAAGGTTCCGATCGCCCCTAAGCGAGTGGCTGCGATGTTAGCGGGCGGACTGGTGGGATGGGGAGTCAACGTAGCCTTCAGGCTCGATCTGATCCGGCTCGTCGTGCCGAAGGTTTCCCCCGCTGACTTCTGGGATGGGGTGGCTGCTGCTCTGTTCATCGGAGCGCTCGCGGGCGCGATTACGGCGCTCACTGGTGAGGCCATCTACTGGGCTCGAGGTTTACCGACCAAGCCAGTCATTCGTCTCCTGATTGGTGGCATGGTTATGCTATCTCTGGCGATGGTGATAGGACTGATTGCCACCCCAACAGCGGCCTTTGGTCCTGGGGGAGCCGCCATCATCTGGGCCGAAACCGTCCAAACTAGCCCTTACCAACTACTGGCTGTGGCTCTGCTTCGGGCGGCATCGACCACTGCTGCCGTTGTAGCCGGGGGCTGTGGTGGCGTGTTTGTACCTTTTCTAGCGATCGGCGACCTGAGTGGCCGAGTGTTTGCGACAGCATTTGGGATTCCGGCAGATCTGGCGGGTGCCGCTGGAGCAGCAGCTGGCATTACTGGTGGCTATCGGCTACCGTTCACAGCTGTAGCAATGGTGCTAGGGATCGGTGGCCCAAGTACAGCCAAGCTAACCTGCCTCGCCACAGTTGTGGTCGCCGCCCTCTCTGGATTGGTGACTACACGGGCAGTTAATACACTGTCCAGTTCCCTGTTCACCACGCTCCGTCGGAAGAGATCGTCAGCAGACTAAAACTGGATCGAGGACGTTCAATACCTGTAGCGACCCAGAATGTGCGATTCGTTTCTAGGTGAATAAATAGCCTAGAGTGTCGGTCAAACATAAATCGGTTTAACCTGAAAACTCACTTACCACGGTTTGTTGAAAGAGGCAAAAGTGAAAAATGACGACTCTAATTAATTCGCAGAAGACAGTTTACACTGGCGATCAAATCCAGGGGGTATCTGTCATCAGTCAGTTAGATATCAACGACCTCGAACCAGGCAAAAAGCACCGCTTTTTCTTCCAGGGGGTGCAAATGGGTACCGGTCAGCACTGGTATGTTCCCGTCGTTGTTGCCAAAGGCATTCGTGACGGTAAGCGGATCTCCCTGACTGCTGGGGTACACGGCGATGAATTAAGCCCAGTGAATGCAGTGCAGCGAATCATGGCAAATCTCGATCCGACAAAAATGTCGGGTACGGCGATCGCTGTATTTGACCTCTCTCGTCCGGCCAAGGAATACACGCAGCGCAAGTGGCCTGTTGCACAAAAAGGCGGTTCCTTAATCGACCTCAATCGCGTGTGGCCGGGCAACGAAATGGGCGACGATACGCCGACACGTCATGCTGGCATTCTCTGGAATCGACTGTTTAAACATAACGTCGATGTTGCCCTTGACTATCACACGGCTTCGACTGGTGGCGATTTTACGATGTTCATCTTCGCCGACTTTCGTAAGTCGGAAATCCGAAAAATTGCCGAGCTGTTTCCATGCGAACAGATCAAGAACGATTTGGGCGAAAGCGGTTCCCTCGAAATGGCGTTCGTCGAGGCGGGCATCTCGGTTATAACTATCGAGATCGGCGGTCCCCGTATCTTCGATCAACCGAAGATCGCGATGGTCGTCGAAGGCAGCACGAACGTCCTCAAGCACTATAAAGTGATTGACGGTTCTATGGGTCGCACGTCCCAGGAAGCTGGAACCTTCTTCGGCGATGCTTTTGAGACCATCCGTTCGACGACTGGCGGTTATCTCGAGTTGCTTGTCGATCTTAGAGACAAAGTTACACCAGGTCAGAAAATCGCCCTCCAGCGCAACTCTTTCGGCGATGTCGTCGCCGAGTATACAGCTAGCGTGGCAGGGGAAGTCGCAACGATCGCTCGCGATGCTCTCTGCGAACCTGGCTCGCGGATAATGCAGATTTTGTACGACAGCGCGAACTCGATAAATCAGTAATCAAGAGTATTTGATCTAGAAAACGTAGGGCTTACAAGCACTTGATTAAACCCTAAATGCTTGTAATATCAAGTTCGGTTGAATAATTATATTAAAGTTGAGGTCAGATATAGCAGTTCTCATACTGGTGAGGTACAAAGTATTTGGATTTAAGGCAGGAGGCAGGTGTTAAGTGTACCTCGTGGATTCGAGAAACGCTATAACAAGTAATTAGTAATTAGTAATTAGTAATTAGTAAATGCAACCAGGCTTTTTTATTTCAACCAATTATTCGTACTTGATATAAGCCCCCTCATGAACATAAAGGACAAAAAAACAAAGTTATCACTGACAACAATCGATCCGATCAGTTTTTCCCAGAAGAGAGAAACAAAAATCTCTCCATCGAAATTCCTGCCGAACAATCTCCCAGATTTACTGAGAAAATTCTTTCTGGATACTAGCCGATGGGAGAAATCCAGCTTCGCAGTCGAATGTTTAGAGGCTTAGCTGGTGGAAGAATGCCTTGGTGAGTTCTCATTTCAGGCTGGAGCTTGTTTGGCGGTATTTTTTGGCTGCTGCGTGTCGCAGTCAACTGATCATCGGTTATGGCGTGGATTTATGTAGCGATCGCAGGAATTCCACTCTTCATTTTGTGGAAAGGGATAAAAGCTAAGCTTTCAAGCAAAAGACGCAGGAGGCTATAGCAAACAATTGCTTATTTGTCGTCATACCCAGTCCCTTTAATGAATGACTAACGAAAATTCCCCCTCTCGAGACGACAAGCCAGATTGAATGGGATTAGATAGAGAAGTCTTTTCATATCAGTTTCATATTTTTTTGTTTTACGCTAAAGAACAATATTTCAAGCAAGAATGTCTGCGTTAGCTATTTTAGCTGCTTAAGATATGGGTAAAGACAATAAAAATATTTAATTATTTCTTATGCAATACACTCAACTTGGAAAAACAACTCTCAATGTTTCAAAAGTTTGTTTGGCAAAACACCATGAGAAATTTGAAAGGTAAAAATGGATTGATTACCGGAGCGAGTTCTGGGATTGGACAGGCGATCGCCATCCGTCTTGCTCGAGAAGGTTGTAATATTGCGATTAGCTACCGCAAAAATGCTGAAGAAGCAAAACGCACCGAAGAAATCGTACTGCAATATGCTCGTGAATCGGGTAAAGCAAGTAATGTGCAGACTCTCATCGTACAGGGAGATGCTGCGAAAGAAGAAGACATTAAATTTGGCAGCCTGGATATTCTGATTAACAGTGCCAGAATTCAACTAGAATCGCCCTCCCACGAAATTACAACCGATAAATTCGATCAAGTCATCGCCGTAAATCTCCGAGGTGCTTATCTTTATGCGCGAGAAACCATCAAGCATAATGTTGGCACAAAAGCGTTTCGGTGTAATTATCAATATTTCCAGCGTTCACGAAATCATTCCTCGCCCGATGTATCTCAGCTACTCTATCAGCAAAGGAGGAATGGGCAATTTGACTAAAACTCTAGCGTTGGAATATGCCAATCGAGGAATTAGAGTCAATGGGATCGGCCTCGGAGTCACCATCACCCCCATCAGTGAAAACTGGACAGAGGAGCTAGAGAAAAAGGCGCTGGTTGAAAGTCATATTCCAATGGGGCGAGCAGGAACTTCTGAGGAAATGGCGATGGCGGTTGCTTTTTTAGTATCTGACGAAGCTGCCTACATCACCGGACAAACCCTGTTCATCGATGGAGGGCTGACCCTCTATGCTGACTTCCGAGAAGCATGGTCGGCATAGGATGTACAAATCAAATACAAGATAAATCCTTGTCGGAGCAACTATTATGAGTACTGAAATGTTTAATCGGGAAATAAACCGAGGTTTGGGCTGGTTGGTCGCCCTAGGCGTCTTGATGATTTTGCTGGGCATTGCTGTAATTGTAGAACCCTTCATTGCAACAATCGCCGTCGCCCGTATCCTTTCCTGGACTCTTTTATTTGCTGGTATTGTCCGAACGGTTCATGCTCTTCAGTCCCGCCAACAACGAGGCTTTTGGTTAAAGCTATTAGTAGGAATTTTCTACGTAATTGCCGGTATTTTGTTACTTAGCAACGTCTTTGGGGCTGCTCTCACCCTTACCCTAGCCTTTGGAGGGGTCATCCTAGCTCAGGGCATTCTTGAAGTGATTGCAGCATTCAAAGTTCGACCAGAACTCAACTGGGGTTGGATGCTGTTGAGCGGCATCATCGCGATTATTTTAGGAATTTTTATTTTGTACCAGTGGCCCTTTAATGCCATCTGGTTAATAGGACTTTTTACGGGGATTAGTTTCATCTTGTCAGGAATTTGGATGATTGTCTTTCCCTTGGCAATTCTTAGCCATTTATCAAGAACGACATTGCCCTGAAATCCCCAAACACATCAGCCAAATTAACTAATATTGCAGGAGACATCTATGACTGCGGAAGAACGACGGCTCGAACAAAACCGCACTGGCAAAGTCAATTGGTATAAATGGGGACCCTATCTGAGTGAGCGGCAGTGGGGCACGGTGCGCGAAGATTACAGTTCTGATGGGAATGCCTGGAATTATTTCCCCCACGACCACGCGCGATCGCGAGCATATCGCTGGGGAGAAGACGGACTAGGCGGTATCACTGACGACCACAACCTGCTCTGCTTTGCGCTGGCACTATGGAATGGCAAAGATCCCATCCTCAAAGAACGGTTGTTCGGATTGACCAATGGTGAAGGCAACCACGGTGAGGATGTCAAAGAGTACTACTTCTACCTCGATAGTACGCCTACCCACTCCTACATGAAGTACCTCTACAAATACCCCCAAAAAGAGTTTCCTTATATCGATCTGGTCGAAACTAATCGCAACCGTAACCGTTATGAACTGGAATACGAGCTGTTAGATACGGGCATTTTTGATGACGATCGCTACTTTGATGTGTTTGTAGAATACGCCAAAGCAGATGCCGAAGATATTTTGATTAAAATTAACATTGCCAACCGAGGACCCGAAGCGGCTCCGATTGATGTATTACCCACTCTTTGGTTTCGCAATACTTGGTCTTGGTCAGACAGTGGCTCTAAACCTGTACTAACAAAATTTGAGGGCACTGGAAATAGCGTTATTCAAGCCCAAATTACGAATGACTTACTGAGACAGTATGTGAGTGAATATTACTTTTATTGTGATGGGGTCGTTCCGCTCTTGTTCGCGGAAAATGAAACCAACAATGAAAGGTTGTTTGGTTCTTCTAATTCCACTCCCTATGTGAAAGACAGCATTAACAATTACATCGTGGACGGACAGAAGAATGCCATTAATCCTTATAATGTTGGCACAAAAGTTACGCCCCATTACCAACTTACAGTTGGATCTGGAGAAACTAAGACGATTCGATTGCGCTTGAGCAAACAGTCTCCGACTCAGTTAGAAGAGCCATTTGGTCAATTCGAGCAAATATTTGCGACTCGTCTTCAGGAAGCGGATGAGTTTTATGAGACAGTGATTCCACCATCTGTTCTGGTAGATAATGATCGCACCAACGTCATGCGACAAGCCCTAGCTGGGATGATGTGGACGAAACAATACTTTTACTACGACTTGGATCTATGGCTGAGGGAGCGTGGCGTTACTCCTTGGACAATGACAGACCAGAAGAGGCACGTGCGAAACAGCGATTGGTTTCATATGCATAACGACGATATCGTTTCCATGCCGGACAAGTGGGAATATCCCTGGTACGCTGCCTGGGATCTAGCATTCCATGTAATTCCCATTAGCCTGATCGATCCAGACTTTGCCAAAAAGCAACTGATGTTGATGTTGCAGGAAGATTACATCCATCCAAATGGTCAAATTCCTGCCTATGAATGGAATTTTGGCGATGTCAATCCGCCCGTACATGCTTGGGCTACCTGGGAAATTTATACCCGCGATCGCGCAGCGCCTCGCTGGGAGCGAGATCGCGAACGCAACAAGGGAGTTGGCGATATTGATTTCCTCAAATACGCCTTTTCTAAATTGCTGATCAACTTTACTTGGTGGGTCAACCGCAAAGATGAAGGCGGCAATAATTTGTTTCAAGGTGGCTTCCTGGGACTGGATAACATTGGTGTATTTGATCGCAGTTCTTCTTTGCCAACTGGAGGACATTTAGAACAGGCGGATGGTACCGCCTGGATGGTTTTCTTCAGTGAGCAGATGTTCCAGATTGCGATCGAGTTGGCAATTCACGATTCCCTCTACGAAGACTTTGCCATTAAGTTCTTTGAACATACCATGTGGATTGCCGGAGCGATGGATCGCATTGGCGAACAACATGACGAACTGTGGGACGAAGAGGATGGCTTTTTCTATGATGTATTGCGCTTACCAGATGGCAATTCCACTCGCTTAAAGGTGCGATCATTGGTGGGCTTGTTATCCCTGATGGCAGTGGCTGTCTTCCCCCGCGAAGCCTTCGACAAGCTGCCGCGCCTGAAGGAAGTGGCGCAAGAGTTCATTCAAAGGCATCCCGAACTGGCTCATAATGTTCACCTACCAATTCAGCCTGGACTCCGAGGACGGCTGATGCTGTCTATCTTGAACGAACAGAAGTTGCGCCGTATTCTACAAAGAATGCTAGATGAATCTGAGTTTCTCAGCGATTATGGCATTCGTTCTCTCTCGCGCTATCACCTCGACCATCCTTACTTTTTCTATCATGCAGGGCAGGAGTACAAAGTGGGATACGTTCCAGGTGATTCAACCTCAGGGATGTTTGGTGGCAATTCAAACTGGCGCGGTCCGATTTGGATGCCAATGAATATTTTGCTGTTAAAAGGGCTGCTGCAATTCTATAGCTACTATGGTGATGATTTTACCGTGGAATATCCAACGGGGTCTGGCAAATATCTGACGCTGTATGAAATTGCCAATTGTATTAGCGAACGCATTGTCAGCATTTTTCTGAAGGATGAATCTGGTCGTCGTCCATTATATGGCGGTGCTGAGAAGTTCCAGACCGACCCTCACTGGCGCGGTCTGATTCTGTTCTATGAATATTTCAACGGCGATAACGGGGCAGGAATTGGTGCTTCTCACCAAACCGGATGGACGGGTTGCGTCGCCCGAATCATCCAGGCTCTAGGCTACTTTACTCCAGAAATGATTTTAGATACTATTACACCCGGAGAACTGGCAAAGTACCGAGTTTAGTAGCAAACAGTAGAGAAGAGGGTAGGAGGCACTGCATGAGGTGTCTCCTAATTTTTAATGCCATTGATTCCTAAAGTCTACAATAATTATCTAGCTCCGCATTGAAATCCTTAATGAGCAGTACAATTTCAACCCTCGATTTGATACTTTCAATCAGCAATAACAATATTATTTATTAGCAAGAGCGTCGCTTGGTAACAAACCAACTTGAACATTTAAATTCATGGTTTGATCTTGACGATATAACGTTAAAGGTAAGCTTGCTCCAACTTGAGTTTTTTCTACTGTTTGTTGTACTTGATCGGCAGATTTAATCGGTTGATTATTAATCATAGTAATGACATCACCACCGCGTAAACCTGCTTGAGCAGCAGGAGAATTGGGCAACACTTCGATGATTAATACCCCTTCCCTATCGCCTAAATCTAGGTTTTGGGTGGTTTTAAGTTGTTGTTTGACTTCTGGAGTCAAAGAAGCCATGCGAATTCCTAAGAACGGATGATCTACTCTACCTTTAGCAATTAACTGTTCGGCAATGTTTCTAGCCGTATTAATCGGAATGGCAAAACCCAATCCTTGGGCGCGTTGAATAATGGCCGTATTAATTCCAATTACCTCACCATTGGCATTTAGTAGAGGGCCACCAGAATTACCAGGATTAATTGCTGCATCAGTTTGAATAAAATCAATTCGTTTATCGCCAACCCCAATTTGAGAACTACTACGTCCAGTAGCACTGACAATTCCAGTGGTAACTGTATTATCTAAACCAAGAGGATTGCCAATTGCGATCGCCCATTCCCCAATTTGCAGATTATCAGAGTCGCCAAAAGTAACTGTAGGTAAATTTTCTGCTTCGATTTTGACTACACCCATATCTGTAATCGAGTCAATCCCCATTACTTTTCCTTGAAAAGTACGACCATCTTTAAGCACAACACTAACCGAGTCTGCGCCATCAACTACATGGGAATTCGTCAGAATTATTCCGTCGGCACTAACAATAAAACCCGAACCAGTACCTCGTTCTACTTGTGTTTCAGGTATTTGTTCCAATTGAGAACCAAAAAATCTACGGAAAAAAGGATCGTTAAAAGCTTCTGGTAATCGAGTTTCTACTGTGCGAGCAGAATCAATTCTTACTACCGCAGGGCCTACTTTATTAACAACATCGATCACAAAGTTAGTTGGGGCAGGAATCGAGGCAATCTGTTGAGAAGAATTGGAGTTTAGTTCAGTTTGATTTGAAGTAGCTGGAATACTCGCATCCAATCGAGGAGTACTAAATAAATAATTTCCACCTAAAGCCAAACCTCCTCCTAATAGCATTAGAGAAAGAGAGGTTTTAACTTTACGCCATCGTGGAGATTGGTTTTGTGGTTCTAATTTAGACGAAAAGTATGTTTTCATTGAGCAAAAATCACCTCTAATGCCAATTAATCGTTAAAAATTCTAAACTTGTAGTGGGGAAAATCAGCCCAGGAAGTCTGAAGGAGCTTTGAGTGAAGTACCTAGAGCTGACATCTTTAAATTTAAATAAAAGATATGACGTTTTGATGACAGTCTAGTGAAATTTTGATGACAAATCTATTTTATCGCAATTCTCACTTCTCTGAAGTACATCGGTTCGATACTAATAGAGCGTTGATAGTTAATGGTTCATGGTTGATTATTGATTGGTCACTGGTCACTGATATAAATAATCTTACCCAAACCAGAAAAACTGTCGTTGTTCCCAAAGAATTAAGATACTACTTAAAAGAACAAATCCAACGACTAACTGGCGAAATCTCTGTTCACTAACTCTTTTTAATGCTTTTTGTCCAATCCAATTACCAGGAAAAGCAGCAATTCCCATCAGTAAGCCATATTCTAAATAATGGAAATTTAACACTCCCAAACAAGCATAAGTAATAATTTTAACCAAATGAACGACTAACAAATGAGCAGACTTGGTAGCAATCATTTCTTCTTTAACTAACCCATAATTGAGATACAACGGGTTTAACATCGGGCCAGTACTGCCAATTAATCCTGAAAAAAAGGCAAAAATTAAGCCTGAAGGCAGAAAATACCAAGGACGAACTTGAAAGGTAGGTTGATCTCCTTTGATACTATAGCTCATGGTTGAGGTAATTAAAAATAATGCTAATAAAATCGGTAACCATTCAATTTGAGTTTTAGTATAAACTAATGCACCAAGGATTGCGCCAATGATTGCTCCTGGTAAATACCACCACATCAACTGCCAATTGACTTTGTCCCAATAAAGAAAAAGGCGTTGAGGATGACCGCATAGCATGACTATAGTTAAAACTGGAGGTACGGCAGTCGAACCTAAAAAATATCCAATCAAAGGAATTAGGATTAAAGGAGTGCCACCTCCTGCTAAAGTGCTGATGAACCAACTACTAAAACTTGCCAGAGTTAAAAATAAAATGCTCACAAAATTGAAGTGGTGTGTATGCTGATTGAGGTATTGATCATTTAAACTTTTTTAAAAATTTTATTAAACAAACCTTAAGCTTAACAAAAATTTTAGATGAAGAATTAACATTATGGAAACATTATCTTGGTTACGTACTCCTTTATTTGAACTATCACAGCAACAACAAGCACGATTTACTTCTTTTGCTGGTTGGGAAATGCCAGTACAGTATGGTGGGTTAAAACAGGAACATCATGCAGTTCGTACCACAGCAGGAATGTTTGATATCTCCCACATGGGTAAATTTGGTTTACAAGGAGAAGATTTAATTAAACAGTTACAGGCTTTAGTTCCTTCTGATTTGAGTAGACTAGAACCAAATCAAGCACAATACACAGTTTTACTGAATCCTGAAGGAGGAATTATTGATGATATTATTTTTTATTATCAAGGTAAGCAGCAAGATTTAGAACAGGGAATTTTAATTGTTAATGCTGCCACTACAGAGAAAGATAAACAGTGGTTATTGAAGCATTTAGCTGGTAGTTCGGTTGAATTGACAGATTTTTCTCAAGAAAAAGTTTTAATTGCGCTTCAAGGGCCAGAAGCCGTTACTTATTTACAACCCTTTGTAGATAGTGATTTAAATTCTTTAGCAGTTTTTGGACATCAACAAGTACAAATTGAAGGAAAACCTGCCTTTATTGCTAGAACAGGCTATACAGGAGAAGATGGTTTTGAAATTATGGTTGAACCAGAAGTAGGCAAAAGCTTGTGGCAAAAATTTAGTGAGGCGGGAGTTATTCCTTGTGGTTTAGGTGCTAGAGATACATTGCGCTTAGAAGCAGCCATGTGTTTGTATGGACAGGATATTGATGAAACAACTACCCCTTTAGAAGCTGGTTTGGGTTGGTTAGTTCATTTGGATAAACCAGAAGACTTTATCGGTAGAGAAGTATTAGAACAACAAAAACAGGCAGGAGTACAACGTCGCTTGGTTGGGTTGCAGATGGAAGGCAGATATATCGCACGTCACGGTTATCCAATTATTTCTGGGGGAGAAATGGTAGGAGAAGTAACTAGTGGTACTTTAGCACCTACAGTAGCAAAAGCGATCGCTCTTGGTTATGTGCCAAAATCTTTAAGTAAAGTGGGACAAAAATTAGAAGTGGAAATTCGCGGAAAAACCTATCCTGCGATGGTTGTTAAAAAGCCGTTTTATCGTTCTGCTCATCGCTCAATCTAGTAAGCTTTTACGCATCTAAATTTACTGGTTGAGAAATAATTGTAGAGACGTGTTACGTCTGTATAGAAGGCAGTTCGTTGAGGGCAGAAGTACAGGTTGAAATGCAATTTATAGCAACCGAACTATAGGTTAAGACAAGATAAAATCTTAAAAAATTGTAGGGACGAATGACCATTTGCCTTTACAAGATTGCGTGTCCTAATCTTTATTGCGACGGCTTTTATTTTTCTTCTTGGATAACTTGTACAACCAAAGTTTGTAAGTGTGTTTGTAAGATATTTGCAGCTTCTTCTTCAGTGAGGTTTTCTAAAGAAACAGACATATTAACCCAAAAACAACGCCAGTCTCTCAAATCTGATAAACCTAAAAACCAAGGTAACAGGTTTTGTTTAAGATTTTGGTTGGCAAGTTGAGCAAACTGTTGAGAAGTAAAAGCAGTTTTTCCTTGAGGATGAATGCAAGTAGTTAAGATAGTTTTTTTATCTTTAGTAAATAAAGCATAATTACCAAGGTTTTTATTTTCAATAACCGTTAAATTTTTGGGAACAGTTTGTAATTCTAGATATTTTTGAATTAGCTCTTGATTGCTTGTATTATTGTTAGAAATATAAAACACTTCTACCAGAAGATTATTAACAGAAGTTTCTGGTATGTAACGTTTTCCTTGAAGATTTTTCCCATAAGATTTAATCTTGTCAGTTGTGATTGACTCCCATTGATCTGAAGTAAATTTATTAGGAAATGTGTAGGTGGAAGATTGAGCTAATAATTTAATTCCTAGGGTGATAAAGATACTTAAACTACAACATCCTAAAATTAAAAGTCTAGCTTTGTGCCAATGTTTATGATTCATATAATTTACTCAAATCTTCTTTTTGCTGTTGTTTTTGTCGACTTAATAACCAGTGAACTAAGGCAAATAATAAGATAGCAATAGTCGTAAATACTTCTGCACCACTACTACCATGCCAATATTCAAAAGCTTCTTGATGATTATTTGCTACCAAAAGAGCCATCAAACAAAGGCGTATTCCATTCACAACTAAAGCAATTACAGTTGCCCAAAAACCAAGCAGTATTCTTTGAGATTTTTTAAGAGTAAAACACAAATAAATAACTAAACAAAATTGCCACATTAGCCATAACAAATTAAAGCTAGAGCAACGTCCTGCAATTTCAATTGAACCTGTAGGTAAAAAAACAAAATTATCTGTTTGAGTAACATCAAAACCGAGATACCAAAGTATTAATCGAGATATCTTAGCATCAAGAATAGAAATAGTTTGAGTGGGAGATAGCAATTTAAAAATATGCTCAAAAGGAATCCCTGTTAAACTAACAATTAGAATTGTTCGCCAATACTGAGTAACTTTGGTTATTTTAGTTGCCAGAAAACAAATTCCAAAAACAGAAACTAAAGGATAAATACGAGTCAAAATATCAGAGTATTCATTAGACAACAAAATACATCTAAGCAATACCCAAGTAATTAATAACAGCCCTATAATAGTAGAGAAAATATTGCTATCAAAAGAATAATTATTTCGATTGCGCCAGATAATAGATAAAGCTGCACACCAAAAAATTAAACTGGCAGAATCGTATTTAACGATATACCAATTTAAAGCAATTAATAAACTAGTTATAGTTAATAACCAAAAGCCATTATATTGAAGCTTGATTTTGTTGCGTAATTCAATCATTTTTAGGAGGCTAGATAATCTAAAAAATTTAAATGTTTTTTGAGTTATTAGCTAAATATTTAATAATAATGCCCATACATTACTTTTGGCTTCTGCTTTTTATAAAACTCTAGCCCATTTTGTATAATTCCAAATAAAAATAAAAGCTATCCCAGATACAATTGCACCAATTAACCATTTAAAAGTTGTTTTAATCAGATTAATTTTTTCTTGACTAAAATTATTTTGTAGTTGTTTTTGGGCAGTTTGTTGTTTTTGTTGAATTTGATTCAGTAATTTTTCTTTTAGTTGCTGAGGAGAAGAAACCGCAATTTCTGGAGCTTGCTGTTGATAGGTTTGTAATAAATTATTTAGTTGTTTGTTATTAGCTTGATTTAATTGTTCACTATACTGTTGAACTTGAGTTTTTTGTTGATTGATTTGACCAATGAATTGAGCTTCTTGATTCCGATTAATTCTAAAAGCATTACCAATTAAAACAGGAGTAATTAAAAAATATATTATTCCTAAAAGAAGAGCAAACCAAGAAAGTAAAGATAATAAAGTTAATTCTTTAGGTTTAATCGTATCTTGGTGACGACGATAGAAAATTAGTAAAAATCCAAGTAGGGGAGCCCAAACTGTTTCTACTAATCTACCTGCTGTTTCCCATCCCCAAACAGGATTAAACAACTTCGCATTAATTAATAAAGCTGTGTAATCTAGTAAAGCCAAAAATAAGACTATATAACCAACCAAATTGATAATTTTTGTGGATTTTTGCTCTACTACCTCGTTAACTTGTTTGAAACTAACCGATTTTTTAGGTTTTAATTTAAGAATTTTACGTAGTTTTCGGGAATAATGCTTAAGCATAAAAGTTTGAATAATTTAAAAATCAACTGAGTTGTTTATAGCTCAGAAAATTTACTACGCCAAGAAGTATTTTGTTTTAATTTGTGAAGATTAAGCAAATTAACTTAGGTGAAGATATTTGGTTAATTAAAATATCAATGATGAATAATCAATCGTTAACAAAAACCAGGGAAATGAACTGTATCTCAATAATCTGATAACCGCTATATTGATGTTTTTCAACCCGATTAGATTAAATTAAGGTTTTTAAATTTAAAAAAAATAGTTAAAGTTGCGAAAATATACTGACAAGAAAACCTCGCAAGAATACGGTGGTGATTGTTAAGCAGGTAAGTAAGAATTAAATAATTTCAATTATGTAAGTTTCTTAATTGAATAAATTCTTTATATTTAATCAAAGTTATTGTAGTAAAGTTACAGGTATTGACATGGTAACTACTAATGTAAATAAATTTTCTGCGTTATCTCAGAGTATTGCTTCTGTAGGGATAGCAACAGGTCTTGCTGTAGGCGTAAGCTTAAGTATCCAATCTAATGCCCATGCTCTCAGTGGTTTTCAAGGAGCTTATGCTCCTGCTAATTGGACATTTACTAATTCCAATGCTGATGGTTCTGTAAATACATCTTCAGCACCTAATTCCATTACTTTGACAGGTGGTAATAATGGTTCAGGTTCTTCAGGGACAACTGATTATACTATTGCTGCGGTTAGTAATAGTACTATAGCTTTTAATTGGAATTATTCAACCGTAGATGGTCCTAGTTGGGATCCATTTAATTTTTTATTAAATGGTACTCCAACTCAGCTAACAAATTCAGGTGGAGCGCAGACTCAAAGTGGTTTAGCTAGTTTTAATGTTAATACTGGTGATATTTTTGGATTTCGTATTTCTACAGTGGATAATGTTTTTGGGCCTGGAGTTGTAACAATCTCTAATTTTCCTGATGCAACTGCAGTTCCTTTTGACGTATCTCCTACCACTGGTTTGCTGATGTTAGGCGGTATTTATGGTTTTAATCACATTCGTAATAGCAGAAAGTTAAAGGGTTTCTCAAAATAGCTGAAAGTGTTTTAAGTAATTAGCATGAATTACCCCTGATTTTAAAACTAGGGGTTTCTTGTTTTTAATTATATATTTTAAATTTAAGTACAGGACAAAAACTATAAAGAGTATTGAAGTATTACTATTAATTTAATTTAGTTTGATTTAATTAAGTTTTTTGGATTTTATTGAGGTTTTAATTAATAAATAATTTTTGGGATTAATAAACAATTTATTCAAAATAAATATTTGAATTTTCAAAAATATACGGATAAGAAAACCTCGCAAGAATACGGTAGTGATTGTTAAGCAAGTGAGTAAAAATTAAATAATTTTAGTTATGTAATTTTCTTAATTGAATAAATTCTTTATGTTTAATCAAAGTTATTGCAGTAAAGTTTCAGGTATTAGCATGGTAACTACTAATATAAATAAATTTTCTAAGCTATCTCAAAGTATGGTTTCTGTGGGGATAGCGGTAGGTGTCAGCTTAAGTATCCAATCGAATGCTCACGCTCTCAGTGGATTTCAAGGTGTTTACGATCCTACTAATTGGACATTTACTAATACTGATGCTGATGGTTTTGTAAATACATCTTCCACACCTAATTCTATTACTTTGACAGGTGGTAATAATGGATCAAACACTCCAGGAACAACTGATTATACTACTATTGCTGTGAGTAATGATACTATATCTTTTAATTGGAATTATTTAACCTTAGATATAGCTTCTTCGCTAGATCCATTTATTTTTTTATTAAATGGTACTCCAATTCAACTAACTGATGATAGTGGAGCAAATACTCAAGGTGGTTTAGCTGACTTTCATGTTAATACTGGAGATACTTTTGGATTTAGTATCTTAACATATGACAACATTGGTGGCTCTGCTTCTGTGACTATCTCTAATTTTTCCGCTCCTGATACAATTGCTGTTCCTTTTGATGTATCTCCTACCACTGGTTTGCTGATGTTAGGCGGTATTTATGGTCTTAACCACATTCGTAATAGTAAAAAGCTAAAGGGTTTCTTAAAATAGTTCAAAATATTTGAAGTAATCAGCATAAACCACCCCTGAGTCTTTACACTAGGGGTTTTTTGTTGTTTAAGTAGGTAAACAATAAGGCAGAGATGCAGAGTGGAATTTATGAACAATCATAGTGACTTTCTCCTTGTTTGATTTTTAGATTTAAAGGTTCACAATAAGTAAGGAAGGCGATATTATTTAAATTTTAATTATCTATGTCTAACAAAGCGATCGCGATTAATCCGACTAACAATCACTCTCAAGATTTAGTTATTACTTCTCCTGCCTCTGGATTATCTCTACAAGGTACGATTACTATTCCTGGTGATAAGTCCATTTCCCATCGGGCATTAATGTTAGGCGCGATCGCATCGGGAGAAACTATCATTGAAGGATTGTTATTGGGAGAAGATCCCAGAAGTACTGCTAGCTGTTTTCGGGCGATGGGGGCAGAAATTTCAGAATTAAATACCGAAAAAGTAATAGTTAAGGGCATTGGCTTGGGAAATCTCCAAGAACCTCTAAATATCCTTGACGCTGGTAACTCTGGTACAACGATGCGGTTGATGTTGGGGTTGTTAGCTTCTCATCCTGATCGGTTGTTTGTAGTGACAGGAGATCATTCCTTGCGATCGCGCCCAATGTCTCGGGTGATTAAACCTCTAGCAGAAATGTCCGCAACTATTTGGGGTAGAAAAAACAATTCTCTTGCACCTTTGGCAGTAAAAGGACAAAACCTTAAACCTATTAACTATCATTCTCCCATTGCTTCTGCACAGGTAAAATCCTGTATTCTGTTGGCAGGTTTGATGACAGAAGGTAAAACCACTGTAACCGAACCAGCTTTATCTAGAGATCATAGTGAAAGAATGTTACAGGCTTTTGGGGCAGAATTAGCGATCGATCCTGAAACCAATAGCGTGACGATTACAGGAAAGCCGACTTTAACTGGTCAAAAAGTAATTGTACCTGGAGATATTAGTTCGGCTGCTTTTTGGTTAGTCGCAGCAGCAATTGTACCTGGTTCAGAATTACTAATTACTAATGTCGGAGTTAATCCTACCCGTACAGGTATTTTAGACGCTTTAGAAATGATGGAAGCGGATATTACTCAAGAAAATCAACGCATGGTTGCAGGCGAACCCGTTGCAGATCTCAGAGTCAAATACAGTAATTTAAAAGCTTGTACCATCTCAGGTGGTTTAATTCCCAGATTAATCGATGAAATCCCAATTTTAGCAGTAGCAGCAGCCTTTGCCCAAGGTACAACTATTATTAAAGACGCAGCCGAATTAAGAGTTAAAGAAAGCGATCGCTTGGCGGTCATGGCGACCGAATTAAACAAAATGGGCGCAAAAATCACTGAATTACCCGATGGTTTAGAAATAACTGGCGGTAACGATTTAACAGGGGCAGAAGTAGACAGTTACACCGATCATCGCATTGCTATGAGTCTAGCGATCGCATCTGTAAGGGCTACTGGTACAACCACTATTCATCGTGCTGAAGCAGCTTCGATTTCCTATCCCAACTTTATCAATACTCTTCAAACAGTTATCAGTTACCAGTAGAGACGTTCCATGGAACGTCTCTACAATTAAATTAATTGAAAAACACGAAATGAACGTCAAATCTGCTTTAAATAAAATTCAAGAACCAATTACTACTGCCGATCCTCAGATACAATTGATTATCAAACGAGTCTTGCAATTAGAAAAAGACCGACTCGATCTTAAAGCACCGAGAAATATCAATGAAGATATTCTCAAGATTATTAAAGAAGTAATTCAATGAAATTAATCGCTTTACAATTATGTAATTTCAGACAATTTTATGGAAAAACTCCAATAATCAAATTTGCTAGTGGACAAAAAAATACTACCGTTATTTATGGAAATAATGGTTCAGGAAAAACCACTATTCTCAATGCCTTTACTTGGGTACTATACGAAAAATTTACAGCAGCTTTTGCTGCTCCCGAATTGTTAATTAATCAAAGAGCGATCGCGCAAGCTAATTTCGATCAAGCAGTAGAATTTTGGGGGGAAATTCAATTTGAACATGAATATAAACGTTATCAATTAAAACGAAAAGGTTATGCAACAAAAACTCAAACAAATCAGATTCAATCTAACCAAACTAAACTATTTATTTTAATTGCTGCCGATGATGGACGTTGGTATCCTTCTGTAGAACCAGCGGAAGATATTATTGAAAGAATTTTACCTGTTAGTTTGCATCAATATTTCTTTTTTGATGGAGAAAGAATCGATCATTTTTTTAGAGCAGACCGCAATAGTAATATTGCTGAAGATACTAAAGAATTATTAGGAGTCAAAGTATTAGATCGAGCTATCGATCATCTTAAAAAAGCAAAAAAAAGCTTACAAGAAGAATTAGAAGCGATTGGAGATTCAACTACCAAAAAATTGCTACAACAACAAATCCAACTAGAATCCGAACGCGATCGCTTGACCGCACGTCAACAAGAAATTATCCAAACTATTAAAGGATTAGAATCCAAAAAAAAAGTAATTACTCATCAGTTACTTGAATTAAGTGGTGCAGAAAAACTACAAAAGCTCAAAGAAAAATTGGTTTCTCAAGAACAATTAACGAGACAAAATTTAATCCAAGCCAAACTCAATCTGAAACAATTAGTTTCTAGTCAAGGCTATCTAGTTTTTTTATTATCAACCAAAAATAACTTTTTTCAATTTCTTCAACAATTAAGAAATGAACGACAATTATCAAGTGGGATCAAACGAGAATTTATTGAAAAATTACTAGAAAATCAAACTTGTATTTGTGGAGAAAAACTTCAACCAGATACTCAAGCTTATCATCAAGTTCATAGTTGGTTAAATAAATCTGAAACAACTGAACTAGAAGAATCAGTTATTCGTCTCGAAACTCAGGTCAATCAATTTGAACTTCAACTAACAGAATTTTGGCAACAAGTTGATCGACTACAACATCAAATCAATCATCAATATACCGAAATAGCTAAAATCGAAAACGAACTAGATCGAATCAATAAGCAACTACGTAACTATCCTGACCGTGATATTCAAAAATATCAAGAAAACTTAGAATTCATTGAAGAAAAAATTAAAGAACTAACTTTAGAACAAGGAGTAAATCAACAACAACTTAGTAGCGATCGCAAAAATCTTGAAGAATTAACTCAACAAATAGAACGACATAAACTGAAAGAAAATAAACAGAATTTAGCAAAAAAAAGGATTACAGCAACTCAAGAAGCAATTCAAAGATTAATTGAAGTTAGACTTCGTTTAGAAAAGCAATTTCGAGTTTCTCTTGAACAAAAAATTCAAGAAATATTTAAATCTATTTCCTTTACTCCCTACATCCCAAAACTCAATTTAGATTATCAATTAACCTTAGAAGATAATATTTTAGAACAACCGACTATTGTGGCAGCTTCTACTGGTGAAAATCAAATTCTTAGTTTATCCTTTATTGGTGCGATTATTGATCGCGTCCGAGAATGGAGTCAACGCAACACACTTATGGGACTTGATAGTAGCACTTTTCCAATTGTGATGGATTCTCCTTTTGGTAGTTTAGATGAAATTTATCGTAGACAAGTAGCCAAATCTCTTCCTCAATTAGCCAATCAATTAGTTGTTTTAGTAACTAAAACTCAATGGCGTGGTGAAGTAGAAGCGGAAATTACAGATTACATTGGCAAGGAGTACGTGTTAATCTATAACTCATCTAAACCTAATTGTGAGGAAGATTGGTTAAAATTGAATCAAATTAATTATCCTCTAGTTAAATCAAGCTCCAACCAATTTGAATATACAGAAATTGTCGAAATAGAAAGAAAAGCCGAAGCTCATTAATTAATTATTTATTTATAAATTATTGATATGTTAATTTTAGATGCAGACCAAGTTCAATACTATCAAGTTAGTGCCGAAATTGCAGGACAAAGTAAACAAGCATCTGGACTAACTTATCAGGGAAATGTCTTTATTAAAGTAAAATCTTATACAGAAGAAGAATTAGATCTTGCAATTAAAGAGTGTCGTGAACAATATTTAGATAATCAAAATATTGAAATTCCTACCTTAATTGTCAAAGAAAAAAATGCGATAACTCTTTGGATTGAAGATAATCGTTTTAAACCGCTCAAACCTGCTGAATCTGTTAACGATACCCCAAGTAAAATAGAAGAAAAAAGCCAAGTCAATCCTCACAATTTTAATTTAATTAAAGTAGCCGACCAAATGAGAGGAGAACAAGGAGTAAAGATTAAAACTCGTCGCGACAAATTCAAATTATATCATCATTGTTTTTTAGGTAATGAAGCTGTAGATTGGCTAGTAGAAAATCTTAAAATTTCGCGAACAGAAGCAGTTAATGTAGGAAAAAAATTAATTGATAAAAAAATTATTCACCACATCAGTGATGAACATTCTTTTAAAGATGAACAACTATATTACCGCTTTTATCAAGATGAAAATAAAAGTATTTGGACAGATAAAATTATTTAAATTTAACTCCAAAAATTTAATGTTTCTGTAGTTTGATAACCAGGAAAAATCTTGGTCAATTGAGACTTTGGTAATTGTAGATGTTGTGTCAAAACAGTTGCGATCGCTTCACGAAAATCTGTAGTAACTGGTAAATCTCTTCCTTGATACAAGACAGACTCTGCCAGACCAGTCCATTCTCCATACATTTTACCACCCTTCAAAGAGCCACCCAACAACCAGACGGCATTTCCATGTCCATGATCTGTACCTCCGTTACCATTTTCTTTAACAGTACGACCAAATTCAGACAGTACCATAATTACTGTATCTTGATAAACCGAATCTAAACCTTTAACTAAAGTAGCTAAACCTTTACTTAACGATTTGAGAGATTGATTTAAAAACTCTTTTTGATTAATATGAGTATCCCAACCACCAATTGCCATAAATGCTAATTGGGTTTTAGCATCTCCTGCGATCAACTGAGCTACTTTTTTGGCATCATCGACAAATTGATTTGCTGAAGGCGCACCACGAGAAGCTGACATCATTTCTTGATTAAGCTGAGTTAAAATAATTTCTCTAGCTTCTACACCTTCTTGATAGGTTTTACTTAAAGTATCACTCTGAGCGTATAAACTCTTAAAAGCATTTCCAAGCGCAGTATGATCCACCGCTAAAGGACGAGTAGAACCTTTTCCTGGAGCTATAGTAGCAACTGGCATCGAACCCATTAAAATTCTTGGTGTAGTATTACCAACATTTAAGGCTTGAATCGGACTTTTTTTAGGCAAACAAGCTAATAAACGATTCATCCAACCGTCAGAAGTACTTTTTTGTCCAGGCGTACCGCTCTCAAGATAATCTTGAGCATCAAAATGAGAACGAGTTTCTAAAGGTGAACCGCAAGCATTAAGAAAAGCTAGACTTTTATTTTTCCATAAAGGCATTAAATCTGCCAAAGCAGGATGCAATCCAAAATAACCGTCTAAATCAAGGACACCTTCTGGTTCACCAGGATAGGGAATAGCAATTGTTGGTCTAGCTTCATAATAATCAGGATCTTGATGAGGAACAACTACATTCAGTCCATCAACTGCTCCCCGCAACAAAATTACGATTAACTTTTTACGAGCGGGAATATTTTGAGCAACTCCTCTAGCTACCCAACTATGCCAACCCACAGGAAAAATCATTCCTGCTGCCAATAAAGTGCTTGTTTCGATAAACCTTCTTCTGTTGATCATCTGTTTAATTTCCCATTAACGATACATCATTTCTGGACTACCCAACATTAAAGCTGCACGCATTTTGGCTGAGCTTTGGTTAATTACTTGCTTAGTGTGCTGAGAAAAACTTTTACTGATGGTTTTTGCTAATATCTCCCCACTAATAGGCTCTTTTTGAGTTAAAATACCTCTAGCGATCGCAGTTGCCAAACTAACTCGATTTAACATTCCATCAGGGTTTAGCCATGCTTCTTGTGTATTTTTGTAACCATTGGGAGTGGCACAACCATAAACTGGCATCCCTAACTGACTTAACATTCCTCTTAATCTTTTGTAGTCGGGATTTTTAATCTCACTAACTCTAACTACAGAAACTAAATACTGGTATGGTGTCTTAAATTTCTGGCCATAGTATTGAGGATCATTAAATTCCTCGCTGTGAAACAGAGTGTTCAAAACTTGTTTAATATCTCCCGAACTTGCCAGAAACTTTTGTGCCAGTCGATCTACTAAACTTGATGGTGGTTGATCTGCGACAAAATATTGTGCCAACTTATAACTAAGAAAATGAGCCGTAGACGGATGAGTAGCCAAAATATCTAGAGCTTGTTCGCCTTCAGTAATACCACTTCCTTTAATAGTTTGACCGAGAAAAACCTTATCGCCATAGTCATGACGCCTTTCAAAAAAGAAAAAGCCATTCTCATCACTACTAAATTTTTGTTGACGATCTATACCCCATCCAGTCAAAATTCTTGCTAAGGCAATTACGTCAGCTTGAGTATAACCTCCATCTACTCCTAGAGTATGAAGTTCCATTAACTCACGAGCATAGTTTTCATTTAAACCATTGTATTTATCTCTTGCTCCTGGACTATTAGGAGCGGTATTCAATTCATTATCTAAATAAACCAACATGGCTGGATGACGAGCAGTTACCTCTAGTAAATCTCGGAAATTACCCAAGGCATTCTCTCTAATTTCATTTTCATAATCTGCAATCCAAATATCGGTCAGATTTTTTTGTCCATAAACGTTAAAATGACTCAGCCAGAAATCCACCATTATTTCTTGCAACTGACGAGGAGAATTAACCGCTCTAGCTAAATGAGCATTAATGGCTTGTTCTTTAACAATTTTTCTTTTGCGACGTAATCTATTGATTTCTTCCTTGGACAAGTTTCTTTCTCTAGCATCTTTTAAAAGTTCACTAGGAGAATATTGTTGAAATAGTTCGATTGGACTCATTGCCAGAGTATCCAACTTGCCCAAATAACTAGTTAATTGTGATGAGTCTGGAATTGAACCAGGAGATAGTTGAGATTGAATAAAAGATTCAATTCCTTTGGTTTTGACTTGCTCAATTTCTTCAACTGTAGGCCCAAAACTAAGACGATTTAGAATATGGAGAATTTGAGTATCTTTTGCTAGACTAGTGGCTGGTTTTTGACTAATTAATCCCAACCACAACAGAACTCCACAAGTAGCTATCAATAAGCAGTAGGTGAGTTTTTTTTTCATAGCTGCCAGTATTTTTTGTTCACTCAGTATAGACAAAGAAAATTGATTTGAGTTTCCCGACAGCAAGAAATATTGATTAACTGAAAGCAACTTTAATTAAAAATAGTTAACAATCTTTATTAAAAAATGCAGTAATTAATCATTTAATAATGAATTTTGATTACTAATTCTAGGCATTAAAAATAAAATGGTTTACATTAATAATTGAAGCTAAAAGAAAGCTTCATCTGGCAGATCAAACAGCCAAAATGTACATACAAGTAAACTAAAAACTAAGAAGAGGAAAAACAAAGCTGTTTAATCTAACATCTGTCTCATCTCAAAACAACACCGCTCTAGTCGAAATCGAAATCTTTCTCGCGTAGTTAACCAGAGAGCAATGTAGAAACTAGGTAGTTGATACCAAGTTATTCTAGAAACTCCATTTATTATCACTGAATATGAGAAAGAAAAATCGATAATGTAGAAATTGAGTGGTGTTGTTTGCCGTTTAGGTATTATTCAAAACTCAAGCAATGCCAAAAGTGCGACTATAACTGGTAACAGTATTTTGTAACAACATCGCCACCGTCATCGGACCAATTCCACCAGGAACAGGAGTTATATATTGAGCTACCTCTGCAACTGCCTCAAAATCTACATCTCCTACTAATTGAGATTTGCCTTGCTCATCTTCAACACGATTGATACCAACATCGATCACTACCGCACCAGGTTTAACCATTGCTGCGGTAATTAATTGTGGTTTACCTACGGCTGCAATTAAAAGATCTGCTTCTCGACAGACACCAACTAAATCTTGAGTACGGGAATGAGCAATCGTTACCGTGGCATTTTCTTCTAGTAACATCAATGCTAAAGGTTTACCGACTAAGATACTTCTGCCCACAACTACCGCTTTTTTTCCTGCTAGAGGAATTTGATATTCTTGCAATAATTTCATCACCCCAGCAGGCGTACAACTACGCAAACCAGTTTCAGAACGAACTAAGTGACCTAAATTAACTGGATGAAGTCCATCAGCATCTTTATGGGGAGCGATAGTATGCAGTAAAGAAACAGCATCTAGGTGTTTGGGTAAAGGTAATTGAACCAGAATTCCATCAACACGCTCATCTTGATTTAATTGTTGAATAACCTGTTCTAATTCTGCTTGAGAAGTATTTTCTGGAAAATGCTTTCCTAAAGAAGCAATTCCCACTTTATGACAAGACTTTTCTTTATTGCGAACATAAACCGCACTAGCGGGATTATCTCCTACCATTAACACCGCTAAACCTGGAGGACGACCAATTTTAGTTTGTAGCGATCGCACTTGATTTTGTAACTGAAGCTGAATTTTTTGAGCTAAAGCTTTACCATCAAGAATTTGGGCTGTTTGAGCAGGCATGGGGTTGAATAATTAAATAAAAGTTAAGCTGGAGATGATTGATAGTTTTTTCTCTTAATTTAGGATATCTTAAGATGCTTCTCCTCAACAGAGAAATTCAAACCTTTTATCTTAATAGATTATTAATTGTGGGTATGTTTTTGACTACTGGATTTGGATTAGGCAGTTGTCAGCAACTCACTCAAACTCCTGTTGCGATCGCGAAAATTGCCCAAAAACAAACCGGAGCAAAAGTTTATCTTCAGGGAAAAGTACTCAAGCAAGCTCCTTTTTTGGATAGTGGTGCTTATCAACTTCAAGATGCGAGTGGCAGTGTTTGGGTTGTGACAAACTATAACCTTCCTCAACCAGGCGAACAAATTTTGATTCAAGGAGAGATTCAATCCGACATGATTTTTATCGCACAACAAACATTAAAGGAAATTTATATCGTCGAGTTAAAACAGCTAGAAAAATGAATCACTCACCTATTGCTGTTGCTTTAGCTATTTTCCATCAAGACGAGCAATTTTTAATGCAGTTGAGAGATAATATTCCAGAGATTAAGTATCCTGGACATTGGGGTTTATTTGGTGGTCATCTTGAGGCAGACGAAACTCCTGAAGTAGGATTAAAACGAGAAATACTCGAAGAACTTAATTATCAAATCGTCAATCCGATTAAATTTCGCGCCTATGCTGATGCTCAAGTGATTCGTCACGTTTTTCACGCACCTTTAGAAGTAGCAATTGATACTTTAATTTTGGGAGAAGGCTGGGATTTACGGTTATTAAGTTTAGAAGATCTTCACGCTGGTTATGCTTATTCAGAAAAAGCAGGTGGCAATCAACCACTAGGTAAGATTCATCAACAAATTCTGTTGGACTTTTTAAAGTGGCAAAATTGATCAGGTGAAACCAAATAAAATTTAGTAATATTTAAAATATTAGGTATTAGGCATATTATTAATTAACAAGCAGACTGTTGGTGTAATAGATCAAACTCGGAAAATTCTCTTGTACAATACTATCCAAAAAAAAACCTTACCGAAATTTTCATCTCCAGCCGATAGTCTTAGACTTAATTAACTGTTTTAAGAGGAAAAAGCTGCTACGGCTGTTTTTATTCCACTGCCTTCATGGGTTGCACCTAATTGTATAAATATTACTAATTTTGCTCATGAATCAGTCTTTTAAAAAATCTTCTCATGGTCAAGGGCTAAACCCCCCCTCTCAGTCTCGTAAAAATTCTTTTATTAGGTTAGGTAAACTTGTGCCGACGAAATTTATTGGTACTTTAGTTACAGCTTCTTTGGTTGTTGCCTATGCTAACTCTTCAGTCAAAGCAGCCTTAGAAGATAGTCCCAAAACTGTTGTTGATGAAGTGTGGCAAATTGTTAACAATGAGTTTGTCGACCGAGAATTTAATCATATTGACTGGCAAAAACAACGCCAAGAATTACTCAAAAAAACCTATGGCGATCGCAAACAAGCCTATCAAGCCATTAGAGGATCGTTAAAAACCCTGGGAGACCCCTACACTCGTTTTCTTGACCCCGCAGAATTTGAAGAATTAACGAATCAAACTAGTGGAGAATTATCAGGTGTTGGGATTCGTTTAACTATTGATGAAAAAACCAATGACTTAACCGTAGTTGAACCAATCAAAAATTCTCCTGCTGCCAAAGCAGGAATTCAATCAGGAGACAAAATTTTACGGATTAATGGTAAGCCTACTGCTTTAATGAGTATTGAGCAAGCCTCAGAAGCAATTAAAGGAGACGAAGGCACAGAAGTTAGTTTGCAAATTGCTAAACCTAATCAAAAGGTTTTTGACGTAACTTTAGTTCGAGAACAAATAGAATTACCTTCGGTTAATTACACTCTCAATCAAGAAGATCAACTCAAAGTTGGCTATATCAAGCTAGATGAATTTAGTTCTCATGCTGCTGAACAGATGAAAAAAGCCATTGAAGAATTAAGTAATCAGCAAGCTTCAGGCTTTATTTTGGATTTGAGAGGTAATCCAGGCGGATTATTGTTTTCTTCGGTAGAAATTGCCCGAATGTGGCTTGAAGAAGGCTCAATTGTTAGCACTATTGACCGTAAAGGTGGTAATCAAAAGTTTTCGGCTGATGGAAAAGCTTTAACACAATTGCCTTTAGTAGTTTTGATCGATCAATATTCTGCTAGTGCTAGTGAAATTTTAGCAGGCGCATTAAAAGAAAATGGTCGTGCTACACTGGTTGGAACTCGTACTTATGGAAAAGGAACGGTTCAATCAGTTCATTCTCTATCTGATGGTTCGGGATTAGCAGTAACTATTGCTCGTTACTATCCTCCGAGTGGAATTGATATTAATCATAAAGGTATTTCACCTAATATTGAGGTGGATTTAAGCAAACAAGACCAAATTACACTCAATACCAATCCTGCTTTAATTGGAACAGATGCCGATCCTCAATACGCCAGAGCAGTGAATATTCTGCGTCAAAATGGCCTTAGTCGAGTTGATAGACCCCCAGCATCGATGAGCATTCGCTAGTCGAATTGATTCTCAATTAGCTAGATTAACTTATACTGAAATAATTCATGAAGATACAATGCTCTAAACTTGGTAGAGCCTAAAAATAGGAAAATTTGGCATAGTTTATAGCACTTCTAATTCATTTTCGCGAAAGTGAGCTTTAAATTTTTTATCAAATTTAACTAGCACCGGTAAATTGGGACTAATTTGTCTTCCTTGCCAATTAATCATAATATCAACAATTTCCCCTTCCATCCCTTTGAGATCGAAGGGTTCTTTTTTCTTCTGAGGATAGTGATAGACGACTACGGATTCTTTAACTCGAACGCGATCGCCAATTTTCATATTGTCTCTCTCTCTTAATGATCTACTATGTAAATTTAATAATTAAGTGCAGTTTTTAAGCAACCTTACTATTGTTACATGAGTCGGGACTTTCAAACATGGCTTCCAGACGATTTAGTTCAGAGAAAAAGCTTCAGAAATTGATTTAAGCATCTTGAGCTAATTGACAGCGATCGCAAACTCCAAAAAATTCTAAAGTATGATAGTACACTTTAAAATGATGAGACTGTTCTAGCTGATGTTCTAGATCATGAACAGGACATTCAGCAATGGGAATTGAATTACCACAATTAACACAGGTAAGATGATGTTGGTCTTGATGAATTGAACTATAAACTGATTCCCCATTAGGTAGAGTACGTACCTGTATTTCTCCTTGAAGTTTAAGAGCTTCTAAAGAACGATATACAGTGGCTAACCCCATATTTTGGTTGCTTTTACGTAGTTTGATATAAAGATCCTGGGCAGAAATTGCTCTTTTAACATTTTTGAGTAACTGAAGAATGCGCTCTTGAGAACGAGTACGTTGAGCTTTCATTGCAAATTGAGATACTAAGCACGATTTATATATACTAAGCTATACCAGTTGAGTCGATAACTAATGATTATCTAATTACAACTGTCGTTGAGTAGTTAGACATAGATAAAATTTATTGGTAGAGTAAGAGAAAAGAAACTGGGGAACAAGAGCAAAAAAATTTTTAGTTCAGCTTTAGGCTGATTTAATTTGCTTAAATTGTTGAACTATGGTCAGAACATCGCTACGACTAAGTTTTTCTTTGCCCATTGCGATCGCATCTAAAGTTCCGTGGGCTAAAACTAAAGGAATTTGACAAAAATCTAAGGCAGGACCAGGTTTTAATTGTTTAGTATATAGATCGGCTAAATGTAAGTTCCGACGAGCATAAACTTGCAAATCTTCCTTATTCCAACCTTGGGGTAGAAAATTGACTCCTCTGGTTAGATCTTCACTATGATTACGAATAATATTAACCGCTTGTAAACCGCGACCAAACCCAATTGCGTAAGTACGATTAGTTTGGGTGTTATCATACCAAGCCCACAAATCTGATAGTAACAATCCGACTGCACCAGCTACACTAAAAGTATAACGGTCTAGCTCTACTTCTGTTTCAATCTGCCAATTTTTTTCTGCCCAATAAGCCATGCGATCCGCCATAGCAGCAGTAGCATCCCAAATTCGAGGTGCGATAGTTTCTGGCGCTAGACTTGCCCATTCGTCAAGACGAAGTGTTACCTCGGGCAGAATATTTTGATAACTAGATAAGCTCTGAGCAATAGTACCAGCAGAAGAATGATTAACGATTTGCTGGAGTTGAAGACTAATTTGACGTAAAAGTTGGGCTTTGGTTGAGTTATCTAATTGGGGATGATCTTCGATTTCATCAATTGCCCGCATACATAGATAGCCTGATGCTACTGCTGCTTGCAACTGTCCCGGTAAACGAACAATGGGGATATAGAAAGTCCGACTGGTTTGCTTGAGAATTTCTAAAGCATTGGTAAGCACGGTCATTAATATTAGCTCCTCACGCTACGGACATCTTTTTCACTTAGAACAATTCTAGTGACGTGTCCTTAACTTTTCGCTAGGATACACCGAATTACCAATCTCTAGATTAGGAAAACTTTAAAAATTAAGGATTGATGAATAAATAAGGGTTTAATTTAGATTAAATCGTACTTATGAGAGAGTACTGCAAAAATTACTGCGATCGCGGTAATTGCCAAAGCAATGATGGGATGTTGTCCCTGGCTAACCGCAAAAGAAGTAACTATTCCTGCTCCTACAGCAGCAGTAAGACCAGCACCAATTAAATCTTTATCTGTTCCTTTGTTATACATGAATTTGCTTTTTTAGTTAAAGTTATTCAAGGCAAAATAATAGAAAATAAATTATCATTACCTAGTCTTTTGACCAAGAGAAAACTGAGTTATTGCAATTAAGCTTTAAATTTGGCTAATTTTCTTTACAAAAAACTCTTAAGAGGTGGGAAAATAATAAATTTAGTGAAGCGTTCAAATTTATCTTAACTTTAAATGTCTCAAAGTTATCAAGTTACAATTAACCACCAAGGAAAAACCCAAACTATAGAGGTTCAGTCAGAACAAACTATTCTTCAAGCAGCTTTAGATGCGGGAATAGAATTACCTTATTCCTGTAGTGCTGGAGTTTGTACCACCTGTGCAGCAAAATTGAGTGAAGGTGAAGTTGAACAAACTGATGGGATGGGACTTTCTCCCGAATTACAAGCAGAAGGTTACGCCCTTTTATGTGTCTCTTATCCGCGTTCAGATATTCAATTAGTATCGGAACAAGAAGAAATAGTTTATCAAAGACAATTTGGGCAGCCTTCTTAACAGTTACCAGTTATCAGTTATCAGTTATCAGTTTTTTACTTTTTACTTTTCCAATTAATACATGAATATTACCTGAAACCTTAAACTTTAGTATTATTTTTAATAAAATCTCCTCTGGCCTGGTATATTTATCATTCATCTTTTAAGATTGTTTCCAACGGTTCAAAAATGTCCTTGGGAAGATCAAACTCTTTTGCCATTGCTTTAACAGATTTTCTGAACCAATCTTGATAGTTTTCTTCTAAGTAGCTATTGAGACTGGGGGAATCTTTGAGAATATCCTTAATTTCCTCTCGAAAATTAACTATTTCTTTTTCCCAATGTTTTTGGTTGTATTGTCTTTCTGATTCCCAGTATTTTAATTTGAGAATATGCTCAATCAATCTTTTAACATAGCTTCTTAAAGCTCTTTTTTCGCTTGCTCCCATATCCTCAATTGTTTCTAGTAATCCTTCCCAGTCCATATTTGCTACATCTTGGTTTTTAATCGCGATCGCTGTTTGTTCTAGCCAAAGATTGAAATCTTGATTGTATAATCTTGCTTCATTAACCATCATGTTTATTACTTCATTTAGTTTTAATCAAAAAAATGGATTGAGTAAAAAGCTTTACGATCATAGGAAGAGGAGTGAAAGTAGAGATAAAGTCTTATTCTTGCTTTACTATAAATTATGACCTTGATTATTAACGAACCTTTAAAAATCGAGAGAATTGCGATCGCGATTGCTAATTTACCTCAGTCTTTACAAGGCAAAAAAATTGTTCAATTTTCCGATCTACACTATGACGGAATTCGTTTATCAGAACATTTATTAGCTGAAGCGATCGATTTGAGTAATCAAGAAAATCCTGATTTGGTTGTATTAACAGGAGATTTTGTTACAGACGATCCCAGTCCGATTGAAAATTTAGCACTGAGGTTAAAACGTTTAACAGCTAAAACAGGTTTATATGCTTGTTTGGGTAATCATGATTATTGTCGTCGTTATCCCAATTCTCAACAACAAATTACCGATGCACTTACCGCAGTAGAGATTCAGGTACTTTGGAATGAAATTGCTTATCCTTGGGGACAAGACTTAGCTTTAGTGGGATTGGCAGATTTTTGGTCACGAGAATTTCAACCTGAACTCGTATTTAACCAAATTGCGCCCGAAATACCTCGAATTGTTCTATCTCATAATCCTGATTCGGCAGAAATTTTAAAACCGTGGCGAGTTGATTTACAACTTTCAGGTCATACTCATGGTGGTCAATTTGTGATACCTGGTTATGGTGCTGCACCAATTTTATTACAGCAGATTAGAAAAGCTACTCCCAAATCTATCAGTAAGCATATTCCGTTTTTGCGAGAATGTTATCGGGTTGTCAAATATTGGCAATGGTCGGAAGGATGGCATCAAGTAGGCAATAATCAGTTATATGTTAATCGTGGTTTAGGAACTTATGCCCCTGGTAGACTTTTTTGTCCGCCAGAAATGACAGTGATTACCTTAGAATCAAGAGAGTAAATGCTTAATGACTAAGGATTAATGCGCGATCGCTTTCTATTTATTCGTTCAGATTTGGCTCAATTAGCAGCTTATGTTCCTAATCCTGGAGGAGAGGTTACGACAGCTTTAGATTGTCTTGATGCTAATGAAAGTCCCTTCGATTTACCTAGTCAATTAAAAGAGAAATTAGCTTGGCATTATCAGCAAGAGATTTCTACTAATCGCTATCCAGATGGTTCTCATCAAGTTTTAAAAGAGTTAATTGCCCAATATGTTAATGAGTCTGCTGAGATTAATCCTGGAGTGACAAAGGATCATATTTCGGTGGGCAATGGTTCTGATGAATTGATTCGTTCTTTGTTGATTGCTACTTGTCTGGGTAACGAAGGTTTGATTTTAGTTGCTAACCCAACTTTTTCGATGTACGCAATTTTAGCCAAAACATTAGGAATTTCCATTGTTAGTGTTGAGCGTTTAGAAACTGATTTTTCAATTGATTTAGATGCAGCCCAAAAAGCGTTGAATTCTGCTCAAAATCCACCAATTAGAGTTGTTTTTGTGGTTCATCCCAACTCTCCTACTGGTAATGTTTTAACTTCTGCCGAATTGAATTGGTTAAGAAGCTTACCAAAAGATATTTTAGTAGTCATTGACGAAGCTTATTTTGAATTTAGTAAAACTTCTGTCGTTTCAGAACTTCAGCAACATCCAAACTGGGTTATTCTCCGCACCTTTTCTAAAGCCTTTCGTCTAGCTACCCATCGAGTAGGTTATGCGATCGCTCATCCTGAATTAATTATTACCTTAGAAAAAGTTCGTTTACCCTACAATCTACCTGCCTTTTCTCAAGCAGCAGCTACTATTGCATTACAACATCGTGATTTGATTTTACCTTCTGTGGCAGACATAATTCAAGAGCGAGATCAATTATGGCAAGCTTTAGCAGAAATACAACAGATACAAGTTTGGCGAAGTAGGGCAAATTTCCTTTATCTGAAGTTGCCAGATCGTAATTTAGAACAAATTGTGCAACAGCTAAAAAGTCAAGGAACTGTAATTCGCCATACAGGAGGAGGATTAAGAATTACAATTGGCACTCCAGCAGAAAACCTCAGAACTTTAAAAAGATTAAAAGCAGTTTCTGTTTAAGAAAGATCAGTAGAGACGTAACGTGTTACGTCTGCACAAAAGCAAAGGTTTTGATTTTCAAGCTAATTAGTTTCTTCTGAAGCTAAAAATTGGCGGAGTCTGATTAAACTAAAAGTTTGACCAACACTAAGAGGTAATAAAGAAATACCTTCTAAACGAGACTGTACCCAACCTTCTCCCCAATACCATTCGTGATAACCATCAATTCCCTTACTCAATAACAGACGCAAACAATTATCGTTGGCTACTTGTACCTGATGTTCAATTTCGATTAATCCAAACCAACTCTTATAAGTTAAGCCTTCCTGAAGCTGCTGAGGTAAACTTGAGGAAAACCTTTGTGGCCACATCCACTTACTTAATTGATCGGTTTGAATTAAACTATCGCGAATCTTTTCTTCGCTAGCTTCAAGTTCAATTCGTAAGTGACTTTGTTGAAAAGTTCCTAACATAGTAGTAGCAATTATTGTTTAGGTCTATAGGTAATTGTAAAAATTAATTTTTATCTTGGTTATCGAGAGAATAGAAAAAACTGCTTTAAAACTCAGCCAATAAGCTAAACTGAGAACTTGGCAGACTTTTTGGAGGTAAATTATGTCTTGGCAACGCCCAGACGGACGAAAATTGGATCAAATGCGTTCTCTTGTGTTCCAATGCGATTTTACTTCTTCTGCTGCTGCTTCTGTTTTAACTCATTGGGGTAATACCAAGGTTCTCTGTACGGCTAGTATTCAACCAGGAGTACCCAGATTTCTAATCGATAGTGGACAGGGATGGTTAACTGCCGAATATAGAATGCTTCCTAGTGCAACTGTACCACGTCAACAACGAGAATGGCTAAAATTGTCTGGACGTACTCAAGAAATTCAAAGATTAATCGGAAGAAGTTTAAGGGCTGCGATCGATCTTAAAGCACTTGGAGAAAGAACAGTTACGATTGATGCAGATGTTTTGCAAGCTGATGCAGGAACTCGTACCGCTTCAATTACTGGGGGTTATGTAGCTTTAACTCAAGCAATTAATAAGTTATTGCAACAAGGAGAAGTTCAATCATCTCCAATGATATCTCCTGTCGCTGCGGTTTCTGTGGGTTTAATAGAAGGAGAGGTTTTTTTAGATTTAGACTATCCTGAAGATGTGGCTGCTGATGTAGATTTAAATGTGGTGATGAATGGCAACTTGAATCTAATCGAAGTACAAGGTACAGCAGAATCAGGTAGTTTTTCTCGTCAACAAATGAATCAAATGTTGGATTTGGCAGAAAAAGGTATTAAAGAATTATTGGCATTGCAACAACAAGTAATATGAAGTCTTGTTGAATAGTTACATCTTAATGAGGACAAAGTAACAAGTAACCAGAAAGAGGTCAGGGCTTTGCTATATATATATCCTTTCTCGCTCTTGGTGAGGTACACCATTATCAGTTACTAATTACTAATTATTAGGAATTAATAATCAACCATTAACATAAGCGAAGCGCACTACCGTAGGTCTCAACTCCGATGATGAGGCGTCATCATCAGCCGAAGGCGCAGCGCGCCACCAACGCTCAACCAGGAAAATGAACTGTATCTCATTAATCTGAGAACCGCACCTTGAAATAAAAAAATAAAAACCCCAATGGAAATTAACCATCGAGGAGAAAATTTTAGATAGTAACAATTAACTGGATTAGTAATTGTTATAATTAGCTTTTTTGTTCTTTTTAATTCGTCGTCGCTTGATTGTTTGAGGAAATCCCAAATTTTCAATTACCTGATACTTTCTTTCTTCTTCTAGTTGTTTTAACCGAGTAAAATCAACCCAGTGAATGCAATTAACAGGACAAGTATCAATTGCTTCTTCAACTAATTCTTCAGAATCTCCATTTTGATTAAAAACTCTCGCCCGTCCGTAATTTGGTTCGATATAAAAAGTATTAGGAGCAGTATGAGCGCAGTGCTTACAGCCGATGCAAGTAGTCTCGTCGACATAAGCACCTTTTTGCCTTAATAATCCACCTAACTCTGGTTCAAATCCAGTTCTTTCGGGCGCATCTCGCAAAATCCCACCTAATTCTGGTTCAAAACCAGAACGAGAGGGAGTGGAAGCAAAATCGGACATTACGCACTCCAGCGTTGCACAACTAAGCGAATTGAACCGTCTTCTTGTTTTTGTTGTTCAGAAATTTCAAATCCTTGTTTGCTAGCTTCGTTAACCACAGTATGGTAAGCATAGCGTTGGCTAACCTTTCTCAGGAAACCATCAACAGTTAAAGGTTGTTGCCAATATTGTAAGTCAGCAACTAGCTCGTATTCGCTACCATTCCAACTAAAGCCGATATCGTAGCTGTTATTTTGTTCTACTACTACATCAGCAGTCAAAGTTTGACCTTGATAACCCCTAACTTTACTAGGACCAGATTTCCAATCAATTCCCAAATCATCTAAAGCTGCTTTAAGAGAAGTTAGATTCCGAATTTTAGTTTTGATATTGCTGAAATGTGACATATTGCTATTAACTAAATTGAACTAGATTGAACAAAAACCAGATGTAAACAAATCATTTACCAATCACTAAAGCTATTTTGATTGGTAACTTTAGCTGATTGATTAACCTCTTGAGCATAATATTCAGAGGTTTTGGCAGTTGAAATAACTACCCCAAGTTGTTCTTCAATTGCTGCCGTCACCTCTTGACAAGATGACCCAACAATACCTGTTACTGTCTCTTTAACCCGACCATCGGGATAAATGATAAATTCTAGTGTTTCCATGTTCATGGTCGATCCCTAGGTAGTTAGAGTTGTCCTGGGGTTTGCAGCTATGGGAGTTAAGGCTTTGAAGAAGCTTTAACTCTTTTTAATATAGCTATCTTTAGCAATCGCAGTAATATGAATCGAATTTTATCAAAAATTAATAATAGGTATGGTTATTACTTTATTATTTTCTAAGTTTTCCTTAGCTTGTACTTTCAGTCAAGACATAAAGGGATAAAAAAACCTAATCGCTTAACAAATGTATACAAAAAGAACAATCGAATGATAAAACTAGACAAATAATTTTTGAATTAGTCTTATTTGATGCCATCAAACCAGATAATAAAAATCTGTTCTCTTCGATAAAAAATGCAAAATGATCGTAGATAAGATTACAAATCCTCTGAAAGTAGGTGTTTTAGGTTTTGGTGGTTTAGGACAAGCAGCAGCAAGAATTTTGTCCTGTAAAGGAGAAATGGTTTGGGTAGGTGCAGCAGATCAGCAAGGTTATGCGTATAATTCTTCTGGGTTAGATGTTCAAGCTGCGATCGCGACTTATTCCGCTCATGGTTCATTGGGTTATCTTCCAGAAGATGGCACTCTTAGTCAAACTAGTATCAAAGATTTAACCAATTATGCTGCGTGTGATGGCTATTTTTTGGCTTTACCCAATCTTCCTAATACTTTTATGGCAGATGTCGCTAGACAATTTATTCAATCTGGTTGGCAGGGTGTATTAGTAGACGCATTAAAAAGAACCAGTGCCGTCGAACAGTTATTAGAATTACAAACTCAATTACAAGAAGCAGGAATTACTTATGTAACTGGTTGTGGTGCAACTCCAGGTTTATTGACTGCTGCTGCTGCTGTCGCTGCTCAAAGTTACGTCGAAATTCATAGTGTGAAAATTACTTTTGGAGTGGGGATTGCTAATTGGGAAGCTTATCGTGCCACGATTAGAGAAGATATTGCTCATTTACCAGGATATGATGTCGAAACAGCTAAGGCAATGAGCGATAAGGAAGTGGAAGCTTTACTGGCTCAAACGAACGGCATTCTTGCTCTAGAGAACATGGAACACGCAGATGATATTATGTTGGAATTGGCAGGAATTTGCAGTCGCGATCGCGTTACGGTTGGTGGTGTAGTTGATACTCGTAATCCTAAAAAACCTTTAAGTACTAATGTTCAAATTACGGGACGTACTTTTGAGGGCAAAATTTCTACTCATACTTTTACTTTAGGTGATGAAACTAGTATGGCTGCCAATGTTTGCGGGCCGGCTTTTGGTTATCTCAAAGCTGGAATGGCGCTGCATCGTCGTGGTTTATTCGGTTTATTTACCGCAGCCGAAATTATGCCTCAGTTTGTTAAATAACTATTTTAGTTAAATTTGGCGCGATCGCTTTTAATTAACAATACCCAAATTGGTAAGGGCGAATCACCGTTCGCCCAACTTGACTGGTTCTAGTGTTTTAAGAATTAAGAGTTGAAAACTAATCTCAATTTATTTGTTTTTTGTTTGCTACAGATCGTAAGTACTGCCAAACCCGTACATAAATTTATTCGTAGCAGAAATTTAGCAATTTGAGCGAACAATGTTTATTTATAGCGATCCTAAATCATTTGTGAAAATAACTTCTGCCATCTGCCTTTCCTCTTTAACAATTTTCATGACTCAAATAGGATTGCTATATCAAGCTAAATCAAAAGAATTTACATCAGCAAATCGAATCTTAAATCTCACTTTTCTTGCTTTAACGAAATCTAGTGAATATCCTGGTCTATAATTGATATTTGATGGTTAATAGTGACTTTTTGATTGTTAACTGATTTGTAGCCATATCGGCGACACTTCTCTACTAATAACTGTACAGACGTAACATACATATCTTGATAATCCAACAAAGATTAAGTATCAAAAGATTTAATCTCAAGAAAAGATTAATAAAATTTAATTAATAATTTAGATAAATGTATCAGGCTGAGTGATGCTGGAATTTAGAATTGCGATTAGATAGCTGCATAAAATGCTAGCTCAAATCTAAGAATCTCAGTTTCATCATTTTTTACCTTAGTTACTCAATCACAAGTCTCATGTTTAAATCTCAGAGTCAATTGCAAAGCTATGGATTGGCGATTTCAGCAACATTCCTCGCTCTTGTTTTGATGCTGGGACTCGATCCTTGGTTTGAAACTTCTCAGACTCCCTTTCTACTTTTTTTTGGTGCGGTTACTGTTAGTGCTTTGTTTGGAGGAACAAGGTCGGGATTTTTAGCCACAGTCTTATCTGCTTTGTTAATTAACTACTTTTTTTTGGAATTAAAGCGAGCAATTAGCTTTGAGCTAGTCAACAATGTACGACTGTTGTTGTTTATTTTACAAGGATTTGGCATCAGTTACTTGTGTGGAGCATTCCGTACAGCCGAAAAGAAAGCTCAAGTTAGTCTGAAACAGTTGCAAAGAAGCCAGGAAGCACTGCGAGAAAGCGAAGAGCAATATCGCCAATTGGCAGAAAATCTAGTTGAAATTGGCTTTTGGCTCTCAGAACCCCAAAAAGCTCGACTTATCTACGTTAGTCCTGCTTATGAAAGAATTTGGGGATGTTCGCGCACCAATTTGTACGCCAATTTTATGGCATGGAGTGAGGCAATTCATATCGACGACCGAGAGCGAGTACAAAAAGCTTTCTATGAACAAGCACTTTGTGGGGGTTATGACCAAGAATATCGCATTGTTCGTCCGGATGGTTCGGTGCGGTGGATACACGATCGCGGATTTCCCATGAAAGATGAGTCTGGTGAACCTTATCGAGTAGTTGGATTGGTAGAAGATATTAGTGAACGAAAAGAAACAGAAATCTCTCTTCAAGAGACATTAGAACGGTTGAATCTGGCTCAAGACTCTGCTCATGCGGGATGGTGGAACTGGGATATGGTTAACAATCATGTTATTTGGTCAGAAGAATATCGGGATCTGTTTGGGCTAGATTCTACAATAGTGCCTTCTTATGAAAATTGGCTTGCTTGTATTATTGAAGAAGACCGCGAGCAAACAGACTGTAAAACTCGTCAAGCTTTAGAAAAGCAAACTGAACTCAATGTTGAGTTTCGGATACAACATCCGAGCAAGGGGATGCGATGGTTAATGGCGATTGGTCGTCCTTTTTATAGTAGCGAAGGGAAACCAGTACGTATGGCTGGAATTACTTTGGATATTACTGAGCGCAAACATTCAGAAGAAGCCTTACATCAAAGTGAAGCGATCGCTCTTGCCTGGGCAAAGGAATTAGAAACTTTTATGGAAACTGTTCCGGCTGCGATTTGGGTTGCTCGTGATCCTCAATGTTATCAGATGAGTGCTAACCGAACTGCTTATGAACTGATGCGAGTTCCCTTCGGCTCAATTGCTACTTCTACTCCTGCTAGTGGTCAGTATCCTTTCTCCTTCAAAACATTTAAGAATGGGCAAGAAGTTCCACTAGAAGAGTTACCTATGCAGCGTGCTGCTCGAACAGCACAAGAAGTAGAAGAAGAAATAGAATTTGTTTTTAGTGAAACTGACATACGTTACCTCTATGGTAAGGCTGTACCACTTTTAGATGAGTTTGGTAAAGTACGAGGAGCGATCGCTGCTTTTCTTGATATTACCGAACGCAAGCAGATGCAGGAAGCACTTCGCAGAAGAGAGGAAGAATTACGCTTGGTTACCAATCAAGTACCCGTTTTGATTTCTTTTGTCAATTCACAACAGCGTTACCGTTTTAATAATCTGACTTATCAAAAGTGGTTTGGTCGTTCTCCAGCAGAAGTCTGTGGCAAGCATTTGCGGGAGGTTTTGGGTGAATCTGCCTATCAAAAAATTCTTCCTTACATTGAGCAAGTATTAGCAGGGCAGCAAGTTTCTTACTCTAGCCAAATTCCTTATCAAGATGGGGGAACCCGTTATAGGGACAGGGAACAACTGTTACAGTTCAACTGCCGTTAATGGAATCACCACGTCATCATGAAGCGATCGCTAGGGAGTCAGAAGTTGCTCTTCATCTTGATGGATTTAAAATATTAATTGTCGATGATGAAGTTGACAGTCGAGAATTACTTTGTGTAATGCTTGAAGAATTGGGAGCGCAAGCGATCGCTGTAGGTTCGGCACAAGAGGCTCTACAAATTATCAGCCAAACCAAACCAGATTTACTTGTTAGCGATATTGGAATGCCAGAAATAGATGGTTATATGTTGCTACGTCAAATTCGTTCGCTGCCACCAGAGTTAGGAGGAAACATTCCTGCGATCGCTGTAACTGCTTATGCTGGAGAAATGAACCAACAGCAGGCATTAGCTGCTGGATATCAGAAGCATATTGCTAAACCGATTAACTCAGATCAATTATTAAAATCTATTGCAGAGTTATTAATCAAACCTGCTCATTGACGCTCCCGTAACTAAAAGTCAGGGATTCCTGGACTCACCATAGCCCGTTCAAGTTTCCTTTACTATTGGTCTTATGCGGTGATACCTAGTCTAGTCTAATGATGACGCGTCATCATCTTTCAACTAGCTTCTCAGGCGTTAATTTCCGTCCGCCCGACGGTATGTAGTTAATTATAGCACAAATTCGCTATCATCTCGTCACGTCCAGGTGAGGGTCTTCTCGCTCAGTGAGATAAAAATTTGAATATATCAACAATTTTGAATCTTGTGGCAATCTCGATAAGATTGAACAAGAGCCAATGACAACCAAAATGAAGACAATTGTTGCTGAATATAACCTGATTGAAGTTCTTTACGAAAATAATACCACCCGTGTTTACCGTGCTTCAAGAGAATCAGAGCCAACTTCGGTAATTATTAAAACTCTTAAAACTGAATATCCTTCCCTAGAGCAAATCGCTCGCTTGAGACACGAATATCAAATCCTTCAATCTTTGAACATAGAAGGAGTAGTTAAACCTTTAGCTTTAGAAAATTATCAAAATGGTTTGGCATTAATTCTGTCAGATTTTGAAGGAGAAACATTAAAAAACGCGATCGCTTTCGGGAATTTTCAATTAGAAAATTTTTTACAAATTGCAATTCAACTTGCTTCGATTTTGGCTCAATTGCATCAAAACAATATTATTCATAAAGATATTAAACCTCAAAATATCCTCATTAATCTTCAAAAAAATCAAGTTGAAATTATAGATTTTAGTATTTCATCACGTCTATCTAAAGAAGAGCAAACGATTAGTAATCCCGATTTATTTGAAGGTTCTCTTGCTTATATGTCACCAGAACAAACTGGCAGGATGAATCGTTCAATTGATTATCGAACTGATTTTTATTCTTTAGGAATTACTTTTTATGAAATGCTAACTGGTCAATTACCTTTTCAAGCTACTGATGCTCTGGAATTAATCCATTGTCACATTGCTAAAACGCCTCTAACGCCAAAAGAAATTAATCGGCAAATTCCCCAAGTAGTTTCAGATCTTGTTATTAAATTATTGAGCAAAACGGCTGAAGAAAGATATCAAAATGCTTTGGGATTAAAAGCTGATTTGGAAGAGTGTTTAACTAAGTTAAAAAAGACTGGAAAGATCGACACCTTTGTCATTGGAAAACTCGATCAATATAGTCAATTTATCATTAGCCAAAAACTTTATGGTCGCGAACAAGAAGTTGCCAATTTAATTAATGCTTTTGAGCGCGTGACGCTTGGCGCAACTGAAATGATTTTAGTAAGTGGTTATTCAGGAATAGGTAAATCTTCTTTAGTCAATGAAGTTCATAAACCGATTGTTCGTCAGCGAGGATATTTTATCTCGGGAAAGTTTGACCAATTTAAACGCAATATTCCTTATGCTCCTTTTATTCAAGCTTTTCAAGAATTAATCAGACAATTATTAACAGAAAATCAGGAAAAAATAGTAATTTGGCAAGCAAAACTTTTAGAAACTCTTGGTACAAACGGTCAGATTATTATTGATGTTATTCCTGAAGTAGAATTGATTATTGGTTCTCAACCGCCACTACCCGTCTTAGGAGCGATCGAAACTAAAAATAGATTTAATCGAGTATTTCAACAATTTATTCAAGTTTTTTGTCAAAAAAAGCATCCGTTAGTACTTTTTTTAGACGATCTGCAATGGGCAGATTCCGCATCGCTAAAATTAATCCAATTACTAATCAGCAACTTAAAAAGCCAGTATTTATTAATAATTGGTGCGTATCGCAATAACGAAGTTAATGCCACTCATCCTTTAAGCTTGAGTTTAGAAAAAATTCAAAAATCGGGTGTTATTGTCAACAATATTATTCTTCAGCCTTTGCAAATCGCTCATATCAATCAATTAATCAGTGATACTCTCCACACCGATCCAAAAAAATCACTTTCCTTGGCTGAATTAGTCTTAAAGAAAACTCAGGGAAATCCCTTTTTTCTAACACAGTTGCTCAAATCTCTTGATCAAGAAAATCTCTTGAAATTTAATTTTGACTCTGGTTGTTGGCAGTGGGACATCGAAAAACTGAAAGACATTGATATTACTGATAATGTCGTTGATTTAATGATCAAACAAATTCAGAAGCTGTCATCAAAAACGCAAAATGTCTTAAAGTTAGCAGCTTGTATTGGTAATAAATTCACTTTAGATGTTCTCAGTATCGTTCATCAAAAAACTTTATCAGAAACAGCAACAGATTTATGGGAATCTCTACGGGCTGGTTTGATTTTACCATTTAATGAATCTTACAAAATACCTTTAGTTATTAGTAGTCAAGCAACAAAGTTTTTAAACGACAACCAAATCCAACCGACTATTACTTATAAGTTTTTACATGACCGAGTTCAACAAGCAGCTTATTCCCTAATTGCCGATTCTCAAAAAAAAGCAACTCACCTAAAAATTGGTCGTTTGCTACTCAAAAATACACCTTTTGAAGAAAGAGAAGAAAATATTTTTACTTTAGTGAATCAATTAAATTATGGGATTGATTTACTAACATCTAATTCCGACAAAATTGAGCTAGCTGAACTAAATTTTATTGCAGGACGAAAAGCGAAAGCAGCGACAGCTTATGAACCTGCTATCCGTTACTTAAAAGAAGGCTTGGGATTATTACCCACCAAAAGCTGGAAAAATCATTATCAACTAACATTGGCACTTTATGAATCAGCCATAGAATCAGCTTACCTCAATGGCGATTTTGAGCAAATGGAGCAATGGGCAAAAGTTGCCTTGAAACAGACCAAAACTCCTCTTGACAAAATGAAAGTCTATGAGGTCAAAATTCAAGCCTGCATGGCTCAACTGAGACAAATCGATGCAGTTAAGATTGGTTTACAAGGATTAGAGTTGCTGGATATTAAATTACCAGAGTCGCCTAGCCTTTTGGCAATCGAGCAAACAATGACCGAAACGGCAACCAATTTGACTGGAAAAAAAATAGAAGACTTAATTAATTTACCTTTAATGACGGAGGCAGATAAGCTAACAGCGATGAGGATGCTAACCAATATGGGTTCTCCTACTTATCAAGCTGCGCCTGCATTATTTCCTTTAGTTGTCTGCCAACAAGTTAATTTATCGCTCAGACATGGCAATTCAGTATTTTCCGCTTATGGTTATGCTTGTTACGGAGTCATTTTAAACGGAATTGTTGAGGATATTGAATCAGCTTATCAATTTGGTCAGTTAGCTTTAAACTTAATTGACAAATTCAAAGCTTTAGAACTTAAAACAAATGTATTTTTTGTCACAGGATCATGTACGATTCATGGAAAAGTTCATGCGAGGGAAACTTTACCCCTCTTACAAGATAGTTACTCTAGTGGACTAGAAAACGGGCAGTTTGAATATGGTTCTTATGCTGCTGCGCAAAAATGTTTATATTCCTATTTAATTGGTCAAGAATTGCCAAGACTAGCACAAGAAATGGCAACAACTAGTCATGCTCTTGCTCAACTTAAACAAAAAAATGCCTTGAGTTGGAATCAAATTTTCCAGCAGTCGGTTCTCAATTTACTAGAACCTTCACAAAATTCCTGTGGTTTACTGGGTGAAGCTTATCACGAAGAAAGATCATTACCGCTACTTGAAGAAGCCAATGACAGAACCGGACTCCACTATTTTTATTTAAATAAGTTGATTCTTTGTTATTTGTTTAAAGACTATCAACAAGCTTTGGAGAATGGATGGCAAGCAGAGCATTATTTAGATGGGGTAAAAGCGTTTTTTGTTGTGCCAGTGTTTCATTTTTATGATTCTTTAGTACGATTAGCTCTCTATCCATCAGCATCACCTTCACAACAGCAACAATTTCTGAATCAAATCAAAAAGAATCAAGAAAAAATGCGAAAATGGGCAGACCATGCCCCAATGAATTATCAGCATAAGTATGAACTGGTAGAAGCCGAAAAAGCGCGGGTATTAAGTCAATATTGGCAAGCAATGAATTATTATGATAATGCGATCGCACTAGCTTCAGAACAGGGATATATCCAAGAAGCAGCCTTAGCAGCAGAACTAGCAGCAGAATTTTATTTTTCCCTTGGTAAAGATAGATTTGCCCAAGAGTATTTAAAGGAAGCTTACTATGGTTACGTACGTTGGGGTGCAACTGCCAAAGTTAAAAGTATAGAGACACGTTATCCCGATATTTTTGCAAGAATACAACAGTCAGAAAACTCAAGTTCTCCTACACAACCAACTTCTAGTTCTAGTAGTGGGAATCATTCCCAAACTTTAGATTTGGCGACCGTTATGAAAGCGTATCAGGTACTTTCTAGCGAAATTGTTTTGGATAAACTGTTGACCAAGTTAATGCAGATCGTACTCGAAAATGCAGGTGCGGAAACAGGAATTTTACTACTAGAAAAGGCAGGAGAACTACAAATTGAAGCCTTTGGAGCTTTCAACAGCGATAATGTCACGATCACAGAAACAAAGCAAGAACAAGAATTAGCTTGCACCTATCCCACCTCGATAGTTAATTACGTTGCTAGAACCCACAAAGCTATTGTTCTCGATCATGCCTTTAATGAAGAAGCTTTTAGTTTTGATGAGTACATTATTCGACAGCAACCCAAATCGATCCTTTGTCTACCAATTTTGCATCAAGGTAAACTCACAGGCATCCTTTATTTAGAAAATAATCTGACTGAACGCGCTTTTACTCCAGAACGATTAGAAATTCTTCAATTATTATCTTCTCAAGCAGCGATCGCAATTGAAAATGCACGTCTTTATGCCTCTTTAGAAGAAATCAATCTAACTTTGGAAGCCAAAGTACAGGAACGAACGCTTCAATTACAGGAAAAAAATCTGCACCTGCAACAGGAAATACGCGATCGCAAACGAGCAGAAGAGGCAGCCGAGGCAGCTAACCAAGCGAAAAGTCAATTTTTGGCGAACATGAGTCACGAACTGCGGACTCCTCTTAATGGAATTTTGGGTTATACCCAAATACTCAACAAAGAAAAAACTTTGACCGAGAAACAAAAGAATGGTTTGAATATTATCGCTCGCTGTGGGAAACACTTACTTACCCTGATCAACGATATCTTAGACCTCTCCAAAATCGAAGCTCAGAAAATGGAACTTCAGCCCAGTGATTTTTATTTTCGCCAATTTTTGGAAAGTATTATTGAAATTTGTCGCCTTCGTGCCGAACAAAAAGGAATTTCTTTAATTTACAAACCTCTTTCCACTTTTCCTACTTTGATTCACGCTGACGAGAAAAGATTAAGGCAAGTTTTGCTTAATTTACTAGCTAATGCAGTGAAATTTACCGACCAAGGCAGTGTCACGTTTAAAGTAGGCACTCACGAAGGAAAACTCCGGTTTGAAGTAAAAGATACAGGTATCGGTATTGCAGCAGACCAATTAGAAGCAATCTTTTTGCCCTTTCAACAGGTAGGTGAACAAAGTCGCAAGACAGAAGGTACAGGATTGGGATTAGCCATTAGCCGTCAATTAGTGCAAATGATAGGCGGTCAACTACAAGTCAAAAGTACTCTCGGTGTTGGTAGTGTTTTTTGGTTTGAGCTAGATTTGCCTGAAGTAAATCAAGAAAATAATGACCTGAAAGCTTGGAAACGCAATATTATCGGGTTTCAAGGCTCAAAACGAAAAGTTTTAGTTATAGACGACCAATGGGAAAATCGCTCTGTCTTGGTTAATTTACTAGAGCCTTTAGGATTTGAAGTGATGGAAGCAACGGACGGCTTAGATGGTATTGCCAAAGCACGTAAATTTCAACCCGATCTAATTTTTATGGATTTAATCATGCCGAAACTGAATGGTGTAGAAACTACCCGTCAGTTAAGAATGTTACCAGAACTTGCCAATGTAGCGATCGTGGCTATTTCCGCCAGCGTAATAAATTTCGATCACAAGCAAAGTTTGGCAGTCGGGTGTGACGATTTTCTACCCAAGCCATTTTGGGAAGAAGATCTTTTAGAAAAACTACAAATTTATTTGGGATTAGAATGGATTTATGAGGACGAGGAAAAAGGGACAAATAAACTGGTCAAAAACAGAGTAAATAAGCAAGAAATTCTTTCCTCTGATGTCACTACTTTCCCAATTCCTGCAACCGAGGAAATAGCTGCTTTACTAGATTTGGCTATGAGAGGTGATCTTAGAGGCATTGTTACGCGAGTCAATCGACTTGAAGAGTTAGATCGGCAATGGATACCATTTGCGACTCATCTTCGTAAACTTGCCAAAGATTTTAAAGGAAAACAAATTCGGGAATTTTTAAAACAATTGTAGAGGCATGAATGAGTACTGTTAGTTCTGACCAAAGTGTCATTTTAATTGTTGATGATACTCCCACTAATTTAGAAATATTACTCGATTTGTTAGAAAATTCTGGCTTCAAGGTTGTAGTGTCAGAGGAAGGAGAAAGTGCGATTGAGATGGCGGAGTATGCTCCACCAGACTTGATTTTACTAGATATACTCATGCCTGAAATGGACGGTTTTGAAACTTGCCGTCGCTTGAAAATGAAGCCCACTACTAAAGATATTCCGATTATCTTTATGACTGCCCTCAGCGATCGCGTTGATCGGGTTAAAGGATTGAATCTGGGAGCGGTTGACTATATTACCAAGCCATTAGAGCATGAAGAAGTTTTAGCCCGTGTCAACATTCACCTGCGTCTCCAAAACCTAACTAAACGATTAACAGAACAAAATGCTCACCTGCAACAAGAAATTGAAAAACGCAAACAAGCACAAGCAGAAAAGGAGCAAGCTTTTCAGGCACTACAACAAAGCGAAGCTCGATTTAGAAGATTAGTTGAATCTAATATTATTGGTATTATTTGTTCACATCTAAACGGCAAAATTACAGAAGCCAACGATGCCTTTCTCAAAATAGTAGGCTATGATCGCAATGCTCTCCAAATGGGTTCTTTATCTTGGCACGAAATGACCCCATCAGAATACCAACATTTAGACCAAGCTGCGATCGCTCAATTACTTAAATCTGGAGTTTGTAATCCTTTTGAGAAGGAATTTATCTGCCAAAATGGTACTCGTGTACCTGTTATGCTCGGAAGTGCGCTTTTGGAAGGCTCTCAAACTGCTGTCAGTTTTGTTCTTGATTTGACCGAACATAAGCAAGCACAACAAAAAATCTTTGAACAAGCTGCGCTACTTGATATTACAACCGATGCAATTCTGGTGCGGGATTTGGACAACAAAATTCGATTTTGGAATCAAGGAGCAGAACGTTTATACGGATGGAAAGCCTCCGAAGCGATCGGCAAGAATGCTAACGAGCTTTTGTACCGAGAACAAGCAATTATCAACCAACTTCCCGACATTCAAGCAAGTTTAACTGAGAATGGTTCTTGGCAGGATGAACTGCACCAAGTTACTAAATCTAATCAAGAAATCATCGTTTCTAGTCGCTGGACACTAGTGCGTGACGATGAAGGACAACCAAAATCACTCCTCGTTGTTAATACTGATATCACAGAAAAGAAACAACTCGAAATGCAGTTTTTCCGCGCTCAACGCTTGGAAAGTCTCGGTACTCTTGCTAGTGGTATTGCCCACGATTTCAACAATATCCTCACTCCAATGCTGGCAGTCTCTCAACTGCTACCGTTAAAATTGCCCGATCTTGACGAGCAAAGTAAGAATTTACTGAAAATACTAGAAACCAGTGCTAGACGTGGGGCTGCTTTAGTTAAACAAATTCTTTCATTTGCCCGCGAAGAAGAAGGTAGAAAACATCGAGTCCAAGTCAGACATCTATTGTCGGAAGTGGCGCAAATCGCTCAACAAACATTTCCAAAATCTATCGAAGTGATCAAAGATGTTCCCAGCCAAAACCTTTGGACAGTTTGGGCAGATGCGACTCAACTGCATCAAGTCTTGATGAATCTCTGTATTAATGCTCGTGATGCCATGCCTAATGGCGGTACTTTAACTATTGCTGCTGAAAATATTTTCCTTGACGAACACTATGCCAAAATTGATCTTGATGCTCAAGTTGGATCATATATTGTCATTAGTATTGTCGATACGGGAACAGGTATTCGACCAGAAATATTAGAAAGAATTTTTGAGCCTTTTTTTACCACCAAAGAACTAGGACAAGGAACAGGACTTGGTTTATCAACGGTATTGGGTATTATCAAAAGTCATGGTGGTTTTCTAAAAGTATATAGCGAGCTAGGAGAAGGCACTCAATTTAAAGTATATCTACCAGCAAGCGAAGATCCTCAAATAAAGCAAACAGAAAACTTTAACTTACCAAAAGGACATGGAGAGTTGATTCTTGTGGTAGATGATGAACTTGCGATTCGGGAAATCACTAAAACCTTGCTCAAAAAATATAATTATAATGTTATCACCGCTAAGGATGGCATTGAAGCGATCGCTTTTTACGCTCAACATCAAGATCAAATCGCTGTCGTATTAATGGATATGATGATGCCAGCTATGGATGGTTCGAGTACTATCCGTGCTTTGCGCAAAATTAATCCTCAGCTTAAAATTATTGCTACCAGTGGATTAGCATCAAATGAGAAGTTAACTGAAAATGCAGACGTAAGAATTACTACTTTTTTGCCTAAACCCTACACTGCCAAAGATTTATTAGAAAGTCTGGAAAAGTTAATTTAATAGCAAAAACAAGAAGTAAGTATGTCATTCTGACCGCTAGGGAAGAATCTCTTCAACTTGCAATTGCTCAATCTAGCTTGAGAGATGTCTCGTTATATCAAGTACGAATAATTGGTTGAAATAAAAAAGCCTGGTTGCATTTGCTAATTACTAATTACTAATTACTAATTACTAATTACTAATTACTTGTTATAGCGTTTCTCGAATCCACGAGGTACACTTAACACCTGCCTCCTGCCTTAAATCCAAATACTTTGTACCTCACCAGTATGAGAACTGCTATATCTGACCTCAACTTTAATATAATTATTCAACCGAACTTCATATTACCTAGGCATGACAAGCAAGTCACGATGTCATATAGCTAACAGCTTATTTTTATCTGGTCTACTACTAATCTAAAAACTGCTGTAAAATAAAATTATTGAGCGGTTTCATATCATTGCTTCAAGCAGCAAGGAGGAAATTATGAAAGCTCAAAGTGATTCTCATTCAAATATTCCTCACTACGATCCACATATTATTCCAGCTGAAACTGGAGCGCGAGAAGCCAGAGAAGGTGAACATTTCGGTCATGTCGAGCATGATAACCCTGCCGATAAAGAACATATTCACACCCGAGATGGCTATACTATCGATCAAGAAGGACTAATTAATAACTACGCAGTTGAACCTGAAATTTACGTTTCTCAACCTGGAGATTTAAAAGAACAAGAATTAGAACGAAAAGCCGAACGTCGTCACCTACTTGAAGAATTATCGGAAGATGAAGAAGGTAAATTAACCCTCGAACACGACTGGCGACATAAAGGCCCTGGACTAATCTAGTAACAAGAAAGGAATAATTTATTAAAAAAGCGATCGCGTCTAATTATTACTCTTTCATCTCTAAAAATCAAGTCCAGTAAAACCAAGGTGTTTGCTATCTACTTCAGGAAAGTTGAACCTTGCGTTTTCAATAATTAAACTGATGGTTAACAGTTTCTCAAAATATGAGAAACTGTTTTTTTATAGCGATATAGCGTTACGCATATACATATTTAAAGATTTGATGAAGTAGCTTGACTTGGTATCCTGGTATCCGTGTTTGGGGAATAGTTGGGGAATAGATGTAAATCCCAATTTATTTCTAAGTAGTTAGCAAGATTGGTGAGAGGCTGCTTTGGAGTCAGTGAGCAGGTTTGATTAAATCGGGATGACAGGATTTGAACCTGCGACATCCTGCTCCCAAAGCAAGAAAATAACGCTATATCAATACTTTCAGCGTTTATCCTCTACAATTTCATTAACTATTTTGGTCGCAACTTGGTCGTAAATTGAAAACACGACCAAATGCTAGAAAAACATAATTATCTACATAATCTTCTCAAGGGACTAATAGCTGATACCAGTCCTGTCAGCTTAATTTGTTTACTCAGAGATACAGCCAGAAAAGAGGCACAATGGGCTGAAACTGAAGAAGAACGAATTAAGTGGTCAAGAAAAGAACGGTTGCTTGACTCAATGCTTTCTCGCTTTGAGGAGGTTGACTAATGTACACCAGGGGACAAGAATACGCTAAAGTAGGCAGAGTAACAGTAGAGATAGATGACAGGTCTTACAGAATAAGATTTACCTATCCTAAGGGCAAAAGGTACTCAATTAGTGTCGCTAGAGTGTCCCCCGAAGGCTGGACTACTGCTATTAAGGCAGCACAGTTAATTAATAGGGATATCGATTTAGGCGACTTTGACGATACCTATGCTCGTTATTCTCCTAAGCACGCTAAAAGGCTAGAAATAGCTAGTCAAGTCAAAGAATACAATCTACTTGAGTTATGGGAGAGATACAAGGGATTGAACAAAAAAAGAATAGCTCAGACTTCTCAAAATAATCTCTGGAAAGACTGCGATCGCTATTTAACTAAAACGCCTAAAAAGCTTTTAAGTCTTAATAATGCTCAGGAATTTATTGATTACTTACAGGGGCTGTATGCAGCTAGTACTATTGCTACTTTGTTTAGATCCTGTCTTCATTCTGCGGTCAATCAAGCTCTTGAAGCGGGGTTAATAAGCAAAAATCCATACGCAAAAATTATTCTACCGAAGCATACCAAGAAAAAGCCTGAATGTTTTACCAATATTCAGTGTTATTACTGATGTAATTTGAGAGGCTCATTTGCCAAACTTATCAATCTCGGTTGATTATTGAAATATTTTACTTGCCTTATCCCATTTGACAAAAACATCAATTTATATTCTCAGTATTGGTAAAAATTACTATATAAAGTTAGCTTCAAGAAGTTGTGTACTGAGGGTTATTTGCGATTCTAGGGGGGGCTAAATGCTTCAGGTAGTATGATGCCTTATCCCGATTTGACAGAATGACCTAGTTGTGTTCTGAGTAATGGTAGAAATAACTATATTAAGACTTGTTACTTAGCTACTTGATTTAGCTTTTTGGGTAGGAGTAAAGTGATGGTAATTGAGCGAATTTTGAGCGGATAATCGTGGTTGATAAGCCTCATCGATGGTGAAAAACCCGACCATCACCGAAAAGTTTGAAACGGAGAGGGAGGGATTCGAACCCTCGATGGGGTTATCAACCCCATAACTCCTTAGCAGGGAGCCGCCTTCAACCGCTCAGCCACCTCTCCAAGGCCACGATTTAGAATTATAACAGACTAGTGCCAGTATTAGAAGTATAAATTTAAATTATTGTTGCTGGACTTTATGCAATGGAAATTCGCGAAACTTGTACTTCTGGTTGTACCTATAAAAAAAATAATCTGTAGACTATTATTTTGGGTTTTTATACCAAAGATATCTGCAAAAGAAAATAAATTTCAGCTACAATCTCGCAAACATAAATACATCTTTTAGTTAAACTGCTTTTGATTTAAAATTTAAAATTAACCTTAAGCAAACCTTAAATTTTGTTGATCAGCTTATTGAGAATAACATACTAAAATGACGAAATTTGGTAGTATAAAAATAGGGTGTGACCAATCTTGTATAAAATTAATCTAAATTTGCTACAATGAAAGATTGTAGATTTATTAAATTAAATGCAATCGCTTATCACTGTGATTGGTTAATCATCGGCTTTTCAGGGTTAAAGATCAAAAGTAAAATTTTAAAAGTCTTATTGACTAAGTATAATTACCAGGATTGACAAAAGAAAATAAATTTAATCGCGATCGCTTGACAAGTCTTTGGTAAAGATTATTTCGAGTAATTTTTCTCAACAAAATCCTTTAAATTAGACAATAAAAAATCCCAGACATTCAACATTTGCGAGTGCATTTTTTCTGATTTAAAGAAAGAAACTTGCATAATAAATAAATAGTAGTTTGTAAAATTAGCTAATTAAGAACTAATGGGGATTGAACTAAACGAATATCGTTTACGCCGAGAACAGTTGATGGCAAAAATTGGTAATGGAACGGCTATTTTTCGCTCTGCACCAATGGCAACAATGCACAATGATGTTGAGTATGTTTTTCGTCAGGATAGTGATTTTTATTATTTAACAGGATTCAACGAACCAGAAGCAGTAGCGATATTAGCACCTCATCATGAAGAACATCGCTTTATTTTATTTCTCCAACCAAAAGAGCCAGAAAAAGAAACTTGGACTGGTTATCGTTGCGGTGTTGAAGGAGCAAAAGAAATTTATGGTGCAGACGAAGCTTATTCTATTGCCGAATTAGATGAAAAGTTACCCCAGTATCTCATTAATGCCGATCGCATTTACTATCATCTGGGCAAAGATCGGCACTTTAATCATGTCATTCTTTCCCATTGGCAAAGATTAATGAGTCAATACCAAAGAAGGGGAAAGGTTCCAGTCGCGATCGAAGACACTCGCCCGATTACCTATCCAATGCGGTTAGTTAAAAGTACTGCGGAAATTGTCCTGATGCGTAAAGCAGCCGAAATTTCTGCTCAAGCACACAACCGCGCCAGAGAATTTGCCCAACCAGGGGTTTATGAATATCAAGTTCAAGCAGAAATCGAACATACTTTTCGTGTAAAAGGTGCAATGGGAATTGCTTATCCTTCCATTGTTGCTTCTGGTGCTAATGCTTGCATTCTTCATTACATCGAAAATGATCGGCAAATGCAGGATCAAGAATTATTGTTAATTGATGCTGGTTGTTCTTACGGCTATTACAACGGCGATATTACTCGTACTTTTCCTGTAGGTGGAAAGTTTACTCCAGAACAAAAAGCTCTTTACGAACTTGTTTTAGAAGCACAATTAAAAGCGATCGCAGAAGTTCAGCCAGGAAAACCGTATAATGAGTTTCACGACATCGCTGTTTGTGTATTAGTTCAAGGATTAATTGATTTGGGATTATTGAAAGGAGACTTGGAAGAAATTATTCAACAAGAAAAATATAAACCTTTTTATATGCACCGTACTGGACATTGGTTAGGTTTAGATGTGCATGATGTCGGTGTCTATAAACACAATGAAGAAACTTGGCAAATTTTACAACCAGGACATATTTTAACTGTTGAACCAGGAATTTATATTTCCCCAAACATTCAATCTGCCGAAGGACAACCAGAAGTTCCTGAAAATTGGCGAGGTATCGGAATTCGGATTGAGGATGATCTGTTAGTCACTGAAACTGGACATGAAATTTTAACTGCTGCCGTACCAAAATCAGTTGATGCGATGGAAAATAAATAATAATGTTTACCATCACTTTTCACAACACGATCAAATCACACTCAAGTTTTTTTGAACAAATTACCTTGGAATCAATTAATTCTAAGCTAATTTTTTATGAATAACTATCAAAAATCAATTTCCAATCAAAATGACTGGTCTTTTGTATCTTGTGCTTTGAATGGTTTTGCTGGGATAGTCATCGGTCTTATTATTGCTAATTATTTAGGGTGGTTTTAATTAGCAAAGGATTCAGCTTAATTTTATTGCATCTGTGCTAATAATCAATAAACTAACTGCTAAATAAATATTTGTAATTCATGGGTAGGTTTAAAAAATAGCCTACCTATTTTAATTGATGTATTTTGTGATAGTATAATATGTTTTTAATAATTCACTTAAATTGTGGTACTTAACAAAGCCTAAAAATCCAGCAAGTCGAGGTACACCCCAAATAAAATACACCTATAATTCATAATTTTGGTGGCAGAAAAATAATCAAAGATAGTAGCGGGGTTGCTATGGACAGGGATATCAATGGAGGGTGTGAAATTTTTCTACGCTCATCGTAGAAATACCAGTCTAAAAGACTGCATGATTAATTTTAGTTAGCAAAATTCTATCGGTATAGTAATGACTATTTGGGTAAACGAACAAATTGATCCTGGTGGCATTGTCTACTCTTGTATTGCTTGTTGTGACGAAGCAGCAGCTAAAGATTGTCACGAAACTTGGCAAAAAAATTTAACCGAACAACAGAAACAACAAGGTTGGATTGCTCGTCTTAGGACAGTAAAGTCTTGGGATGAAGTACCTGTCAATGCCTTGAAATTAAATTATTAAATAAATTGATTTTAGGAATAACACTTTATGATTATTTCCTAAGCTTAATCAATGAACAAAAACCAAGGTATCTACTTTATTTCATCTTACTTTGGTTTTTAACAAATAATTGATAATGGAAATCAAAAAAATTTTATTTATTTTCTTATTTAGTTTAGCTGTATTTATTGCTTGTAGCGATCGCTCTCTTAACTCACAAAGTTTTCAACAAATAGCAGCAGACAATAGTAATTTTCAATACATTGGTAGAGTTGACCGACAAAATCCTCAAGCTCCAATTTTTAGTTTTCCTGCTACAGCTTGTCTGTTTAATTTTGAAGGTACAAGTTTAAAACTTAAATTAGCTGATGATAATTGGGGAGAAAGTAATTATATTGGTGTTTATCTTGATAATAATCCCAAACCGATTATTATTCATTTAAATAGTGGCAACGAACCCCAAGTTTATGAAGTAGCGAAAAAATTAGAAGACAAAAATCATCAAGCTTTAATAGTTAAAAGAAATGATTATATTACAGGGGAATTCTCTTTTCATGGCATTCTGATTGATAACAATAAAAACTTACTTTCACCACCACAACTAACTAATCGTAAAATTGAAGTTTATGGAGATTCAATTTCAGCCGGTTCAACAGTAGAATACGAGCAAACAGGTACTCAAGATCCATCAGGAGATACAAATCATTTATCTAATAGTTATCTTTCCTTTGGAGCAATGTTAGCTAGAGATTATCAAGCTCAATTGAGTTTAGTTGCTCAAGCAGGAATAGCTTTAGTAGATGGTTATGGTTTTTGGCATGATGGTATTGGCATGGAAGCAGTTTACGATCAAATAAAACCTCTTAAAGATGCACCGAGTTGGGATTTTAATCAATATATTCCTAATTTAGTTATAGTTGCTCTGGGACAAAATGATGCCTCAAGCATCGATCTCAACTCTGATCTAACCAGTACAGAATGGAAACAGCATTATAAAAACTTTGTGGCTAATCTTCGTAGTAAATATCCTAATGCTTATTTTATTTGTATGTTTCCTAATATGTATCACGACCGCGCTTGGGATAATTATTTAAACGAAGCAGTAACAGAATACAAAAATGAACAACAAGACAATAAAATTCATTCTTTAATTACAGAACAAGTTACGCCCGGTCATCCTAGAGTAAGCGAACAACAATTAATGGCAGATGCTCTTAAAAATTTAATTGATACCACCTTAGTTCAAGATGGTTTTAGTTGGTAAATTGATTCAGAACAACAAATAATATAGCGTTTTTCACATTAATGAAATACAGTAAAGCTGCTGGTTATTTTTTATGGTTAATTGTTAATAGTTGATTATTCATCCCTCATAATTACTAATTACTAATTGGTAATTGATAACTGGTAACTGATAACTGTTTATGGTTGACTGTTGACTGCCGACTGATTGATACTTTCTCCTTTGACAACTTCTAAGGCAGTAATTCCATCTCCTTGAAAACCAAAGTACCAAAGAGAAGCAGCAGCTTCAGCGCGAGTTACTGGTTTTTTTGGTTGAAATAAAGTTGTGTAACCAAACACACGCTTCATATTTGAGTTGTCACCATTTTGAAAATCGGCAAATAACGCTTGCAATGCTTGAGGTGAGATATTTGCTGTATCTTGAAAACCCCAACTTTGCTTAATTGCATCAATTGAAGCAGTAGGTAAATTTTTTCTTAAATCTAGAGGTACTTTCCAAGTTAATAAATCTTCTCTGGTTAAAGGTGCATCGGGTTGAAATAATAATTTGCTACTATTATCGGTTAGCATGGAAGGGATTAATCCTGCTTCTGCCAATCCTTGAATAATCTCAAAATCAGGGTCATTAACGCTAATATCTTGAAAAGCTGGACGATCGCTTTTAGTTGCTAAATGAATTTTTTCTCCAGCAGCGTTGCCATGAAATTGATTGTTAGCTTCTACTAACCAGCGAGCAAAATCTCTACGAGTAATAGGTTCATTCGGTGCAAATTTATTGGCTTCAACTTTGCCTTCTTTAGAGTAAGCTGTTAGTATACCTAATTTTGCCAAATCCTCTATATAAGGACGTAGTTGTTCTGAAGTTTGATCGAGATCGCTAAAATAAACTGCTGATGCTGTAGTTTCTATATTAGGTTCTAGATCAGTTAAATTTTCAGATGAGTTAGTTGTTTCTGAAGTAGTTAATTGAGGTAAATCTTCAATCGGTTGATACGCGATCGCAAATTGATTGGAAATTAAATTATCTTTATTATCCGTGGTCGGTTGACTAAGAGAAACTGTTACTTTTAAGTTTTCCCTACTAGCAGTTAAAGCATTATTTCCTTGTTGAACATTCTCAGGAAAAGATTTGATAATTTTCCAGCCATTGGCTTTGAGTTGTTGTTGATAATAACTAGCTATTTGAGTCAAAGAGTCTGGTGACTCCCAGTTTGTTTTGCCTTTTTCTGTAGTTAAACCTGGTTGTACTTTGGTTAATTGAGCTTTGGGATAAAGAGGAATTTCAATGGGAAAATCGTCCGGTAAACTGATAGTCTGTTCCGAAGTAGGATTAGAAGAATTAATTGCAGAGTTAGAAGAGCTAGAATTTCCAATCGCAGTAGTAGCTGAAGTTGCTATTTGTTCAGGAACTTGACTACTAGCTAAAGTTTTTTTAAGTTCAGGATCGGCAGCTAACCAATTTTCAATCGTCGCACCATTACTACAAGCAGAAACCAAAAAGAGCAAACTGCTAGCGACCACGCAGTGCCTCGCTTTCGGTGAGATCGCCCAGCGATAAAAGTTGTGTGGTTGATTTGAAAACACAGTTACTTGCTTAATAATCGGACTCCCAAATTTTATCGAAAAATGACATTTATTCTCAGGATAGACAAATTAAAGACTTTAATTATTTGATTATTTTAACGTTTTCCAAAAGCGATCGCGATCCCAACTTTTGTAAGCTTTCATTGAGACAAATTCTAGTTATAGTAACAAAAACTTAGTTTACCAAATATCCAACCATCGGCTGTTTACCACCACAAAATGGCAATCATTAAAATTTTCTTTATAATTACAAAAATTTAAAATTTGTAACAAAATGCATAATAATTGAGCAACTCAAAAATTCTTAATTTGTTTAACTTTTAGATCTACTTCACTCCCAGCAGAAAAAGTAATACTACGACGTATAAATTTGAGAGGATGCCGATGCAGTAATTCTAATACTACTTGAGATCAAATAAATTTATGCCACCTTTCGATGCAGCGTAGTGATTGCCTCTACCAAATCACTTTGAAGACTCGTTTAAAGACCGAATATACTCTATTTCTTCTTGCCAATAGGAGGGTAAACTGTTCCAAGGATCACCATCATCACTAGTTGGACTATCATCGGTAACATAGATATAACCAATCTTACAAGCGATCGCGTGGTCAATATAACTTTTCATCGTAGTAGCATCAGCAACAGAATGAATTAAACTAGCAAAATACTTACTTTGATATTTATTGACATAAGATTTAGGTTTGTATCCTTTCCACGCTTGAGAATAATCTTCAAAAATTACTGCTAGATCTGCTGCGGGACGATTTAAATAACTTTCATCAGTATCAGTACCAGGGTTAATTATTACTTGGTCTAAATTAGTTTTAGTTTTAATGTAGTTATAAAGCTCCTGATAATAATTAATTTGTTTGATATCGCTCGCGCTTTCATCAAGAAAAATTCCGTCCACATCATAATAGTTGTTATAAAGATCGATATCTTGTTTGACTTCTTCAATCGAGCGATCGCCGTATTGGGTATAGACATAGCCTAAGATAGTAATATTTGATTGTCTTAAATCTTTTAATCCTCTTTGATAGTCTTGGTTTGGTGGTTTACCGTCAGGGCCGTTATTAGGATTAATGATTGCCATAATAGGCACTCGCTGTGCTGCTGAGGCAACATCCGACCATACATAAGTTTTAGGTTCATACCAATTAGGATAAATATAAAGAGGAAGCAGAATTTTAAGCGAATTACCCACCACTGCTTGTGATTGACAAGATAACATGATACAAACAACTAAAATTGCTGTTAAAAATCTGCCAAGGTTCAATACTTTCATTTATGTAATTACTGATAACTGATAACTGCTCACTGGTCACTGCTAATACCCTCCCAGATAGTAAGCATAATCTGGTTTTTGCATTGCTTGTAACACTTTGCGTCGAGAAAGCAGCATAAATACTAAAGAACCTACAACTAAACCAAGCACAGCCCATTCAGGAGCGATCGCATTAGCTGCAAGATACCCTATTACAAAATTAACTATTAGACTGGGAAAAATTGATGCGATCGCAGAAGAGGCAAGATTGAGATTAAACAATACCACTGCATTTAATAAACCTAGAACTAATAATAGATATCCTAGACAACCTATTAAAGTTAAAACAGGATTAGTTGATGCCCAAGGTTTTGGAGTTGGTATGCCGATGATAGAAGCTACTAATAAACCAAAAAATAGTAAAATTACACCTATTAAGAGTAAATAACGCAAATTTAATTGCTTAGATAACGTACTCATGTTTTCCAATTTTGCTATCTGAGCTTGTTTGTACCAATAACGAATTAAGCGATAAGCTAAATATTCACTCAAAGGTACGGCTAATAAAAAATTAAGCAAAGCCAAATCCATTGCTCGTTGATAGGCAGAGTCAATCGCAAAAATTAACCCAGAAGCAGCATCTACTGCCCAACCAGCTACCAAACGATCTGCAAAAATAAAGCAAAAATAAGTAATTCCATAACCAAAAAAGGAAGCGAGTAGATAGATAGTAGCACTGAGGTTGGGTAATTCGATTTTTCCTTCAATAGGATGAGCAAGTTGTCGTTTTCTCAACAAAATTACTACGGCGATCGCTAGAAAAATTAAAGTCACAAAGATAGCTACTATTTGAGCTTCCAATGCACCGAGGTTTGCTTTGAACCTAACCATCCAAAACAAGACAGTTAAACCGATCAAAGTTAAAGGTGTTCCCCAAATCGATAACAGAGATAGGATTGATAACAACATCCACAGTAAGCTGAGAACGAGGTAATAAAAAGCCCCTAAAACCAAATATTGATCGGGAAATAAATTTCGATAAAAGCCAAACCACAAACTCATTACAGCTAGGACAAAGCTAGTCAGCATTCCCAAACTCAACAAAGAAACACAGGCTTTTCTTGCTTGTTGTGGAAAACCCAACCCGAAATAAAATTCTCCTCTACGAGCGATCGCTTGAACGAATCCACCACTGGTAATTAAACTAGCTAAAGTTGCTAGGGTAAATAAAGCAGCTAGTTGAGGTGGGATAAATTTCCAACTATCACTAGGTTCTAAATTACTTAAAATTAACAAAGAAATTAAAGGAATAGCATAGACAAAACTACGGGAAAATTGCTCGACAAAGGCATATAATTCGGCAATAATTGTTTTTTTCCAGTTAGTATCTTGCGGTGTTTCTAGAGTTAATAATACAGGATTATTCTGTTGATAAATATATTCTCCAATTGCCAAAACATCAGCAAAACCAAACTCTTCAGCGATAATGCGATCGGTATAACCTAAAGATTCTATAATTGCCATAGTTTGCCAACGATCTACTAGTCTAGGACTAACTTGTTCTACTTGAGCAATTAGTTTTAAAAGTTTTTGTTCGTTGGACATGGATTTAAGTAAAAAGTAAAAAGTAATTACTAATAGGTTTTAATTTTTAAACCATGAGCAATTACTTTAATAATTTGTAATAGGTATTTAAATGTTCTGATAAAAAAGTCTTCTGGGTGAATAATTTTAAGGAACGTTCCAAAGCTCTTTTCCCATATTGCGTCCGCTCTTCTTGGGGAAGTGAAAGTAATTGAAGTATGGCTTGAGCCATCTGTTCTGGTTCTCCTGCACGCACCATTAATCCTGTATCTGCGATCGCTTCTCGGACTCCTCCGACATCAGTAGCGACAATTGTTGCGCCAGAAAGCATGGCTTCGATGATGGCAAAAGGAAACCCTTCGGAAATACTAGACATGGCTACAACATCGGCTTCACTGTATGCCCGCCAGGGTTCACTGGTAAAACCAGCAAAATTAATCGTTTTTTCTAAATCATGTTGCTCTACTACTGCTTGACATTGAGCGAAATAGTTTTCATCAGAGGCTTTTCCGTAAAACCGAAATTCAACATCGGGAATCTGATCTCTGACAATTACCGCAGCTTTAATTAAGTCTAATTGACCTTTTAAGGGAAAGATTAAGCCCATATTCATTACTTGAGGGCGTTCTTTCTTGACAGGTGGTGTAGGATGAAATTTATTTGGATCTGCCCCGTTATAAATTACCTTGATTTTTTCTGGTGGTACTCCCCACCAACGTTCCCAACGGGCATTATACTCACAGACTGGAGCAACTAAATCGGCAAAATGAAAGTTAACTTTCACTACTGCCCCCATTAAGCGATACAAAAACTTGCGGACAAATAAGGAAGGAATATTTTGATTAAGGTTTAAATATTGCTCTCGAATATTAATGCCATGTTCGGTTAGTAAATAAGGCGTTCCGCGCTGTAATTTGGCAATCACACAGGGTAAACCACAAAATGCTGCTGCTGAAGAGTGAGTGATGTCTGTTTCTGGTACGGGTACGTGAATGGCAATTAAAAATCGATATAACAATCGCATTGCTTCAGTTACTTCAGCTAGAGTTACTTCCACAAGAGAATCTTCTTGCTGACAATAATCCCAAACTAGATGCTTAAAAGTTGACCACATCCAAACCGAATTCATGGTTTTGTGATAGTCGTAATCTAGAAAATATTGGTGAATTCCCAACAGCAGTTTACCTAATGATTCTGCTTCTACTTCACTCAGTAATACCATCCGTAAAAAAGATTCAAACAGAGGAATAAATTTAGTTTGAATTAAACTAACGGTTACTTGCTGTTTACTTTTAAGAGCCAGAGAAAAAGGCGATCGCCAGGTGTATTCTACTGGATCATCTGTTCCCCACAATGGTATTTTGATAACTTCTAAAACGTTGGGTGATAATTCATAATTGATTTTTTGATAAGGATTAGCCACAATCGCTAATAGTTTAAAATCTATTTCTGGTAACTGTTGAGTTAACACATGACACCAGGTACTGACACCACCTTTAGCAAAAGGATAAGTTCCTTCTGTTGTCAGCAGTACACAAGGTCTAGCCAAGTTTACTTACCTCCCATAACTGTCTGGGGCAAAAATTGTACTTGAGCTAATTGACTAATAATTAAAGAGTTAGTCGGGTTGGCAAATTCTATTTCAACTAAATAGTCCAATTTTTCGGTAGGTAAAGGATTAACAGTCGCAATCTTACCCTCAAATTTTTGGGCTGTCACTCCCGAACCTATTTGAATTACTGCTGGTTGATTAGGACTCAAGACATTAATTAAACGAGAGTTTACTGCCACTTCAATTTTGAGTTGTTCTAATCTAGCTAACCCAATTACTGCATTACCACCATAAATTTGATCGCCAATGGTAACTGGTATTTCTGTTATTATTCCTGCTTCAGTTGCGGTAATGACTTGATTGATTTGAGGAATTTGATATTGATTAAGTTGGGCTGCTTGCTGTTTTAACAGTTCTAGTTTTTCTGTGGCTTGTTGATATTCAAGCTGAGCCTTTTGCTTCTGTTTTTCTAATTGTGCGATCGCATCTTGTTGTTCTTGAATCGCTAATTTTTCTTGTAGTTGAGATAATTCTGTTTGACTTTGTTCTAATTTAGTATTGGCATTCGCTGCTGCGATCGCTGTATCATAATCTGCCTTAGCTATTTCTAATTCTACCTGCGCTTGTTCTAATTGCTCTTGAGAAATTGCTCCCTGTTGATTAAGAGTATCTAAACGATTAAAACGTGCTTTGGCTCGTTCATACACAGCTTTAGTTCTCGGTACTGAATCTTGTCGTTGACGCAGAGGTAGTTTTTCTGCCTGACTTTGAGCTAGAGAAACCTGTAAATTTGCCTCAGCAATTTTCGCTCGTAAAGGAGCTAAATCATACTTAAGACGATTAATCTTTTGTTCTAAATCAAAAATTTGTTGTTGAGCAATCTGTTGTTGCTGAAATACTGCTTGTTGTTGCTGTTTGGTTGATTGCTGTTCTTGAATAATTTGTTTTTGCTCATTTTCTGCTGCTAAATTCTTGAGAGTAAGTAAAGTTTGACCAACTTCTACCTTCTCACCAACCTGTACGGAAATCTGATCTACCACACCAGGATTAATTGCTGCAATCTTAAAAGTCTTGGCTGGTTTTACCTTACCTGTAAACTGAGTCTGGGCAATGGTAGCAGATTGCTCCTCATAACTAAGCACGGGTAGGGGTTTTCTCAGCCATTGACGCATGACATAAATTCCAGTTGTGAGACTCAAAGCAACTATCAACCAAGCTAAGGTTTGCTTGAGACTATTTTGTGTTGTCCAAGGTTGAGACTCAATCGCTATAGGATTAGGAGAGGTAAGTACAATCTCTTCTTTGGTTAACGAAGTAGAAGTAAGTTTAGCTTTTCTCTGAAGAAGTACTTGAGAATGACTATCTAAGTTGTTTTGTTTGTGCTCAAGAGAGTCAACAGTTGATTTTTTAACCACAGGAAGTAATTTTTCAAATAATCCAGCCCCCATGTGGGTAAAACCTTTGTTAACAAATCTAATCGCTTGTTCTATCTCTTCGTCAGACGATCCCTTCAGTAAATATCCTGTCGCTCCAGCAGACATCGATTCTGTCACATATTTATCTTCATCATGACTACTAAGCACTAAAATTTTCGTCTCAGGACACTCTTCGGCAATTAGTTTTGTAGTGACCAAACCATTTAGTTGTGGCATTTCCAGATCGAGTAAAACGATATCAGGATGTAGCTCTTTAGCAAAAGCGATCGCATCTAGGCCATTGTTGGCAAGACCAATTAATTTAAAATCTGAAATTGAATTAACTAAACATTCAAGTCTAGCACGTACGAATTTTTGATCATCTACAATTAAAATTTTAATCATCACTGATATTTTAAATTATTAAAAATCAAGAGAATTTTTGGTTTAACAAAAAAATAGTTTTATTATTTGAATAAATAATTTAAAACTCAATTATTATTGGTTTAAACCAATTTTTAAGGTTTATTTGATAAATTTAAATACCTATTTGTATATTGATGAATTTCATCTGCAAGATTTTACTTACGTCAATACTAATTTGCCTTATGAACAGAAGATTTACATCAAGAATCAATAAAACTTAGATAAAGATTTGCCTAATTTTTTCTTAACTATCTCAACAATCAACTTATGTATCTGTCTCATCGAAAGGTAGCAGCATCCGCGATCGCGTATAGTTAAAATCTTAGAAATGTTATCCTATAAAGTTGAGCTAAAAATTACAATAGTGAAATCGTTATAGATTAATAATCAATGAAAAATCCAGCGTTAAATCAAGAACCTCGTTACGAACCAGCTATTGTTATTCCTTTAAAACAAGAAGCTTCCTTAATCGATTGGTTAAAGGCAAATAATCGACTAATTGCTCGTGAAGCTGTAGAGAAGGATAGCTACAATGGTGATGATCCTGAAATCGATGAATTGATGGGTGGAGAAGAAGATTTTGAAGAAGATGATGATTTTGATGATTTAGAAGAGTAGATCGAGTTGCAATCTATTGGAGAGCAGATTAGAATAGTCAGGCATTTACGGGGATAAGCAAATTGTGAATGCTAAACTATTCTCTCTAAGAAATTTCAAAAATCCTTCTGGGATTACTCTGCTTCTATTACTTATTTCGATCTTAAGCGTTGTGGCACTAGCTTTTGATTGGACTACCAATAGATTTACTTTATTAACCAATCAACTTACTCTGCCTCTTCTTACTTGTGCCTTGATCACAAGTGTTTTAGGCTATTTTACAGTGCCAATTTTACGCAGGTTAAAAACAGGACAAATCATTCAAGAAGATGGTCCCAAAACCCATCTTAATAAAGCTGGTACTCCGACAATGGGGGGTATTTTTTTTATACCTGTAGCAGTGGTACTCGCTTTAATTTGGGCAAATTTTACACCTGAAGTAATTGCAGTTGCTTTATTGACTCTAGCTTACGGTGCGATCGGTTGGTTTGATGACTGGCAAATTTTAATACAGCAATCTAATAAAGGCATTTCTCCCAGAATGAAATTAACTTTACAAATTGCCGTAGCATTATTGTTTTGTATTTGGCTGATTTGGTATGAACCAGCTAATATTACCACTGTAGCTTTACCTGGAGGAATTAATCTTTCTTTGGGGTTACTTTTCTTGCCTTTAGCTGGATTTGTCCTAGCAGCAGAAAGTAATGCTACCAATTTAACCGATGGTGTAGATGGTTTAGCAGCAGGAACAGGTGCGATCGCATCTTTGGGATTGGGTATTTTAATTGCTGCCCAACATCCCGATTTAATGCTCTTCTGTGCTTGTTTAGCAGGTGGTTGTTTAGGTTTTGTCGTTTATAATCGTAATCCTGCCACTGTTTTTATGGGTGATACTGGTTCATTGGCGTTGGGAGGCGCACTTGCTGGTGTCGGCATTTTAAGTAATAATCTTTGGGGTTTATTTATTGTTAGTGGTCTTTTTTTTGTTGAATCTCTTTCGGTAATTGCTCAAGTTAGTTATTACAAAGCGACTAAAGGGAGAGATGGAAAAGGTAAGCGTTTGTTTAAAATGGCTCCGATTCATCATCATTTTGAACTGAGCGGTTGGACAGAAACGCAAGTTGTAGGCGCATTTTATTTAATGAATACTTTATTAGTCTTGCTCGCTTATTTTGTTAGCTACAATTAAAATAATCTTGATAATTAATGATAAGTAATAAAGAGCCGTTTTTTATTAATAGTTGATTTTTGCTCAAATCATTGATCGTATGTTTAATCTGCAAAAACTAACGCTCAAAAACCGTCTTTTAAACGATCCTTACTATCGTTTACAATCCCTTCAAGAAGTACAAATTGCTGCCGAATTAGGCATAAAAATAGATGTTAATCAAGCAGGAATTGATGATTGGTTAAGATTACCAGGTATTTCCATTAATCAAGCGCGATCGCTTGTAGAATTAGTAGGAATGGGAGTTCAATTATTTTGTCTAGAAGATGTAGCAGCAGCAATTAGTCTTCCTGTACAAAGGTTATTACCTTTAGAACCAATCTTACATTTTGAATACTACGATCCCATTAGTCCTCTAAGTCCTCAACGAGTTAATCCGAATGAGGCTTCTATAGAAGAAATAATCCAAATTCCAATTTTAAATCAAGATTTGGCGCAAAAAATTGCTGAAAATCGGCGAATAAATGGTAAATATCGCAATTTAGCTGATTTCCAACGGCGACTTCAGCTTAATAGTCAAGTAACTTCTCAATTGATGTACTATCTAAGATTTTGATCATCAATTTAGAATAGAGTTTGTCTTTCACAAACAAAACCCTTCTTTTGCCAAAACGATAAATCGACCTCACTTAATTGATCGACTCGATCACAAGTAGGATGAAATAATTGACTTAAATAAGACCAGCCCAAACTACGAATTACATCTATTATTGTCTTAAGAGCAAATTCTTGATTACCAGGAATACCTTTTTCTGGAGCAAGATCTAAATCAATCCAAATACCATGAGAACCCAGAATAATATTAGCTAACCATTTTGCTCTAGGTAAATGAGTCTTAGAAGTAATTAATTTAACTTTATGTACCTTCCAATTAGTTAAAATAGGTAAACTAAAGAAAAAATTACCAAAAGTTGATTCGGCACATTTTTCTAAGATAACTCGTTCCAAATTGATTTGTTCTTTTTGAAAAACCTTGAAAAGACAAGGAGCTTCAGAACCTTGAGAAATTAAAATTGGGAGCTTAGGATATTGTTTGGCGAGTTTAGCTGCATAAATCTCACGATTAATACTTCCTCCCAAAACTAAAAAGGCATCAACTGGCATAGCAGCATTGCTAGATAATTTAACCGTAAAATTAAACAATAAACTTAAACTTAATATCCCTACAATTAACAAAATTACCAGTTTAAGCGATCGCGAATAGATTTGTACCATAAATCTAGATGCCAATATTTGATCAAAATTTTGACGAAGCTGAAGCAGGCGCATAGCGTACCCCATTCCGTCTCAAGTTTCTTTCGGAAAACCGTATTTTACTCAAATTTTCTTCTGACTTAAAATAAAAATTAGCTAAAAAAATATATAAGCAAAAAAAGTATATATAAAGAGTAAAAATATATGGGATTTTTTGATTCTGAAGTAGTACAACAAGAAGCAAAAAAATTATTTGAAGATTATCAGTCTCTCATTCAGTTGGGAAGCGAATACGGTAAATTCGACCGCGAAGGCAAAAAAATCTTCATCCAACAAATGGAAGCTTTGATGGAACGATATCGCATTTTCATGAAGCGTTTTGAACTATCTGAAGATTTTATGGCACAGATGACCATTCAACAATTAAAAACGCAACTTGGTCAATTTGGCATGACTCCCCAGCAAATGTTTGAACAGATGAATATGACCTTAGAACGAATGAAATCTGAAATTGAGCGATAATTTATCTAATTCTAAGGACGAGGAAATTTAGAAGCTGAAGGAAAATATTGCATCGGCTCATTATCAAGAGCTTTGAGCATAAAAGAACGCCAAATAGGTGCAGCATAACTTCCGCCGGTAACTCCTCTACCTAAGCTTTGATAATTATCATTACCAATCCAAACAGCTGTAGCTAATTGAGGAACATAACCCACGAACCAAACATCTCTCTCTGAAGAAGTTGTTCCTGTTTTACCTGCTGCTAGTCGACCAATACTAGCATTTTTACCAGTTCCTTCAGCAATAACTCCTGTTAGTACACTAGAAAGATTAGCAGTTGCCCAAGGGTTTAATAACAACTTGGGTTGAGGTCGATTGTCTAATAATAAATTACCTTTACTATCTGCTACTTGAACAATAATAGTCGGGTCGCTATGCCAACCGTTACTAGCAAAAGTCGCATAAGCTCCTGCCATCTCTAATGGTGTTACGCCAATTGAACCTAAAGGCAAAGATATAACTGGTTCTAGTGGACTTTTAATTCCCAGAGAGCGACACACTTCAATTACTTTATCTAAGCCAACCGCTTTCCCTAGTTTAACTGCTGGTATATTAGCAGACTGAATTAAAGCTGTTCTCAATGACATTAAACCCGAAAAAGAACCGCCATAATTTTTGGGAGTATAATAACCAGAAGGTACGCGATAGGTAATCGGAGAATCATCAATAGTAGAATATGGTGTGTACTTTCCACTAGCAAAAGCCGTATAGTAAACAAACGGTTTAAAAGAAGAACCTGGTTGACGACGAGACTGAATTGCACGATTAAATTGACTTTTATCGTAACCAACTCCACCCACTAAAGCTTTAACAAAATGAGTACGTGGATCAACTGCCACTAAAGCTACTTGATCTGCACGAACTCCTGCTCTTCTTAAATTTTGATGTCCTTGAGTAACGGTTTCTTCTGCCATTTTTTGGAAATTATAATCAATGGTAGTTTGAACGCGCATACCACCTTGAGTCACTGCATCTTGACCAAATCGTTCCTTTAATTCCGTGATCACCGCTTCAGTAATAAAAGGTGATTTACTAGTCCGCCAGGCAGTTGGTTTAGCTACCAGTAAAGGTTCTTGACGAGCTTGTTTTTCTTGTTCGGGACTGATCCATCCTAATTCTCTCATTCGCTTGAGAACTAAAGCTTGTCGTTGTTTAGTTTCAGTGTAATTAATATAGGGACTATACTGTTCTGGAGCTTGTATTAAACCAGCCATCATGGCAGCTTCCGCTAAGTTTAACTCAGAAGCACTTTTATTAAAATAAGTCTCTGCTGCGGTTTGGACTCCATAATTATTATGACCCCAATAAATATTATTGAGATACATATTTAAAATTTCATCCTTACTAAAAACTTGCTCGACTCGAATGGCAAGAATTGCTTCTGCTAGTTTACGAGTAAAAGTACGTTCTCTAGTCAAAAATAGATTTTTAATCAGTTGCATCGTTAACGTAGAAGCACCTTCTGCTACACCTCCTCTTTGCCAGTTAACCCAAACAGCACGACCAATACTATAAGGATTGATTCCCTGATGTTGATAAAAATGACTATCTTCGATCGCAATAACTGCTCGTTTTAATTCGGGAGAGATTTGGTCTAGAGAAACTACTTCTCGATTGGCTTCACCATGAAGACTGGTTAGTAGTCTACCTTTGATGTCATAAATATAACTTGTTTCTGAAGGTTGATAGTTACGCAATACTCTGACATCAGGAAGATTACGAAAGCTAATTGCCAATCCGACTAATCCCCCCGCAGCAATGGCACTAGTAATCATCGCAGTTCCAAGAATAGTTCCTCCTGCTGCTTTTACTGTGCCAACCAGGAAGGAAGCAATATTAGTAGAGTCTTTTGAAAATTTTGGTTTTTGTCCAAGAGCTTTAGACGACACGATAGTTCCCTTCCTTTGCGATCAAGATTAGCCAATATATTATGGCCGAATAGTACATTATATTTAGTTAAGTTAGAAATTAAAATAGCCTCTGACTAAGCGATCTTAGCTAAAAAAATTTAGCCCAGTGTGGCTGGAGCAAAAATTTTTCCAATATCTTTGAAGAGATTTTTTGAAATTCTTCTTTTTTTGTTTTGATTATGTTATTATTTTGAAGCACGGGCGATTAGCTCAGCGGTAGAGCGCCTGCCTTACAAGCAGGATGCCACTGGTTCAAATCCAGTATCGCCCATTTAAAACAACCAGCGTCATAGCTTGGGATTATGTCCTCTTTCGGATTGTTCGGTACTTTGAATTTGGTTTATTTTTCTCATAGTAGTACCAGATGAGTACCAAGTCTAGATACTTTACGTATTAATTACATAATCCGCGATCGCTAAAACACATCATAACCTTGACAACAACACGGACTATGCTTTCTCTGGACTATTTTATCGACTGCTAAGTTTTCCCTTGTTCAGCCGTTACTTGGATGAAGACCTACTGCAACAGCAAGGAATTCAAAATAGCCGTGCGATGAGAAATTTGGCAATCTTTTCTCAGCTACTCGATAAGTTTGAATATCTCTACAACCTCACCGTCTTAAGCCCTGGCTTTTTAGATAAACATCTTAGGAATTTATTCAATCAGTTTTTCCGCTTCCTCAAAGATGGCGGTATTGATGAGTATAGTCATTTCAATTTAGAGTGAGACAATCTCTTCTTGCTAAGAAAGGCTTTCAGCCGAAAAAATGTTTCATTCTTATTTGAAACAACTATATGAAGATAAATTCTTTGTAATTCATACCAATTGGAGATTATTTTGCTCACTTCAAGCATTTGTTCGTTTAGAAAAAATGCTTGAAGTGAGCAAAATATATGTGTTCTAATTGCATGACTATCTCTCACCATAAAGCGACAAATACCACATACTTGTTTAATGGGAAAACTTTCAATTTGCCAATGAGTATCATGAATGGTGATAAATTCATGCCTAGTTATCTGCTCGATATTTTCTGGTTCGGGTGAGTAGAAAATATAGTGTCTAGAGTCTTCTTTTTTGAAGACTTTCCTAAACAATTTAACAAACCCAAATTCCCTCAAATGAGTTATCAAACCTTGGTCTGGAAGCTATAGAATACTCACTTGACAATACTTTTTCGGTTCAGTGGAGACAGTTCGGTTTTTTTCAACACCGAATAGAAAACCTAACAGGGTGATTAGAGATGGCGAGGAAACCTCGCCCTCTCTCACCCTCAATTTCTGGTTTCTTAAAAATTTCAAGTTTTCTGTTCTTGAGTACCAACTATCACCTGTTACTAATTTTGGTTTTAAACCCCAATCTATCACCTCCAGCAACATTTCTTGAAAATAATTATTCTTCGTTTTTCTCTCTTTTTTGTCATATATTCTGTAATTAATTGGAACTGAATGACCATGAATATCACTGTAATATAAAGTTATTAAATTCAATCCTTTGATACTTTTATGGTATTTACCTGACCAAAAATAGTCGATTAACTCGGCATTTTTGGGCTGGCTATACACCTTTTCTATTACTGTGTCATCAACACTTAAAATCCCACCATTCACATTGATTATGCTGGTTACCAGATTGAACAAATCTTTTGGTTCGTATCTTTCTCTGAGCAAAAAGCGGTTCACACTATCATGGGAAACGTTTCCAAGTATTTCTGCTAATCTACTGCAACCCCCATGCTTTGGTTCTGATAGCAAAAATAGGGTATAGTGTTCCAGATTGCATTGTGCTGTCGAGGTTTTGCTAATTTCTCTAATGTTCTCATCCCTCAAGGTAGACAACTCTCGTTTTTAACTGCACTATTTTATCATTCTGTCAATGCGTAAGTTCTATTTAATTTTGCTCACTTACTTAAGAAATTGCATAAATTAAGATAAAAATAAACTCCATGAACGAAGATCGCAAAGCTATCAATGGTGAACCAAATCAGGATACCCCTAAAATGGGCGGAGGTTTACCAGTTGTTGAATATTGGGCAAGACATACTCTTTCTCCAGAAGGATTAAAATTGTGGCAAACTCTATTTCATAAAAGTGCTTGTCTTTCTTGTTCTTGGGGAACAGGAGGACAAAAAGGAGGTTTTACTAATGAGGTAGGGGAAAAAGTTCAGCGTTGTATGAAGAGTGTGGAATCGATCTCCGCAGAAATTCAACCTCCCATCTCAACTCAATTTTTTGCCCATCAAACTATTACTCAATTACAACAACTTTCTTCTTTAGAGGCGGATCGATTAGGTAGATGGAGTTTTCCTATTATTTTGCGTTCGGGTAAATCTAATTACGAACATATTTCTTGGTCAGAAATTTATCAAATTGCTACGGCAGCTTTTCAAAAACCACCAGAAAGAGTTGCTTCTTATAGTTCTGGTCGTTCTTCCAATGAATCTGCTTATCTGTTGCAACTGATGATGCGGGCATTAGGTTCTAATAATTTAGCCGACTGTTCCGATCTTTGTCATGCCCCTTCTACTTTTGGTTTGAAGCAGATGTTTGGCAGCGGGACATCGATGGTTAGTTTGGAGAGTTTAAAACAAACTGATTGTGTAGTCTTGGTTGGTGCTAACCCTTCTTACAATCATCCACGCTTGATGAATGAATTGATTAAGTTGCGGGATAGAGGCGGTAAAGTAATTGTAATCAATCCAGTCAGAGAAATAGGACTAGTTAAATTTGGTTCTCCTTCTTTTCCTGTTACCTCTTTAATTCAAGGTTCAGAAATTGCTTCATTGTATCTACAACCGATCCCTGGTAGTGATGTTGCTTTATTTGTAGGTATTCAAAAATCTTTAATTGAAAAAAATTTAGTTGATTACAAATATTTGCGATCGCATACAGAAAACTGGCAAGAAGTAATTGAACAGGTAAACCAAACAACCTGGGAAGAGATCACTACAGTTTGTGGCATTTCTCAAGCAGAAATTGAAACTGCTGCTACCATCATTGGTTCATCTCCCAAAGTAGTTTTTGCTTGGGCAATGGGTATTACACAACATGAAAATGGTGTAGATAATGTCTATAGTATTGCCAACACTGCTTTATTAACAGGTAATGCGGGTAAAGAAGGTGCGGGAACTATGCCGATTAGAGGTCATTCTAACGTTCAAGGTTTCGGTTCTATGGGCGTTACTGTCCGCCTGAAACAAGAAATTCAGCAAGCATTAGAAAAACTCTTAGATCGTCCTCTTAGTCGCGTTCAAGGTTATGATACTAGGTCTTTAATTGAAGCAGCAGACGGAGGTGAGATAGATACCCTAATTTGTGTTGGTGGTAATTTATATGCAGCAAATCCCGACTCAACTCAAGCCAAACGAGCATTAGGTAAGATAAAAACCATTATTTATTTAGCAACTAAACCGAATTTAGGACATTTTCACGGATTAGCCCAACAAAATACTATTATTATTCCTGTCCTGAATCGCTTTGAAAATCCTCATAAAACTACTACTGAATCAGGTAATAACTTTGTTCGCCTCAACGATGAAGGTACGACCCATCTCAAAGATGCGGATCTTATTTCTGAAGTAGAATTTATCACCGAACTTGCCCACCGCATTCACGGAGAATACCCAGTTAATTGGCGTAAACTGCAAGATACTAAATATGTTCGGCAATTAATTGCCCAAACAATTCCAGGATTTGAAAAGATGGCAAATCTTGATGAGACTAAGCAAGAATTTACGATTGGCGGACGCATTTTTCCCGAACCAAAATTTGCTACTTCTTCTGGTAAAGCTGCTATGTTTGTTACACCATTACCTCAACTTGATCTTCCTGATCCCAAAGCGTTTAAAATTCCCGATTCCAAAAAGAGTGTGGTAGTTGCCTTAATGACTGGGCGCAGCTATTCTCAACATAATACAGTGGTTTACAAAGTTGCTGATAAATATCGAGGGATTCCTCATCGCAATTGTATTTTGATGAATCAAATTGATGCTGAAATGGCTGGAATCAAAGAACATCAAAGAGTTACAGTTCAGGCAGATGCAGGAAAGTTAGAAAATGTCGAGGTCATTTTTGGTACAGTACGTCAAGGTGCAGCTTTGATGTTTTATCCTGAAGTTAATGCTATTTTTAAAGCTAGAATAGATCGGCGTTGCGGTACTCCTGCTTTTAAACGAGTTCCTGCTGTAGTATATGCATGATAATAATATTGTAGGGACAATTCATGAATTATCCCTACACAATTGATCTGTTAAAACTGTCCGCAGTTAGGCGATTGATTCCCAATGCGTTGAGTATTATCAGTAGGATAAGCAGTTAAGATTACTGTGCCATCAGGATTTTTTACTATTCCCCGCGCTGGATAAATCGCACCTTGCGATGTAAGTATTGGTGGATATTGTTCTTGTAAGGCTTTTTCTTCTGTTTCCGTGTACAGCGGGACGCTTTCACCTTCAATAATTACTGTCTCAGAAGGCATTGGTTCGATAGGTGTAGGAGGAATACCTCCTTTTCCTTTAACTACAAAAGTATTTTCTCTATCAGCAAGGATATCTTGTGCTGTTTGAGTAGCATCGCAGACTCCAGCAACTACTTTATCTGGTTCAACTACATACATTTTCTGGTGCTTCCGATGTTTCTTGAAACACTTCTACATCAGGAGTGTTAATACTAACATTACCATCTAAACTAAATTGAGAACTAGCATTAATATCATTTGTAATCGGATTAAGTTCCCTTTCAGCTAGCCCAAAAATCCCTTGAGTATTAATATTAATATTTCCGCCTATTCCTTGTTGAGCATCAGCCAAAATATCATTATTTTGATTAGGAAAAGCAACTACAAAACCAGCATCGATCTTAATATTACCGCCATTACCAGAACCACCAGCTTCTGTAGAAATTATACTGTTATTGCGTAATGATAAGAGATTATCGACTTCCAGAGTAATATTTCCACCTTCACCTGAGACAGTTTCTGCGGAAATAGAGCCTTGATCCTCAAATTTAATTGAATCAGCAGAAATAAAAATATTTCCTCCGTTTCCTGTAGAGCTAGCAAAATTACTAGCAAATACCCCCGTCTCTAATTTTAGCTCTTGTAAAATTTGTTCGTCAAAAGGAGATTTATTGGGAGGATTACCATTATTTAAAACAATATTGTCAGCAATATTTAGATTAATATTTCCTGCATTTCCACCTTTGTCATTGCCTGTAACAATCTTGCCTCCATTGCTTAATTCTAAAAAATTGGCATTAATATTAATATCACCACCATCAAAATCGTTTTCAGTTAAAGCATCAATAACCGAACCAGTATCAAGTTTGATAGTCTCAGCATTAAGAGTGATGTTACCAGCTTGCCCGGTTGAACCTCGTTTAGCATTGGTAGAAATTAAAGAAAAATTAGCTAAGGAAATTGAAGGAGAAGAAATACTAATATCACCACCATTTCCTTCTACATCATTTTGTACTTGAGAAATAATTAGGGCAAGAAATGGTTTACCGTCAGAAGAAACTTGATTAGAACCATCAAGAATAACTGCATCTGTAGCATTAATAGTTATATTACCTGCATCTCCTTTACCTTGATTATCAGCCAAAATAAATGATTTATCTTCAAGCCGAAAAGAGCCTGTGTTGATAGTAATATCGCCTGCGTCACCTTCTCCATTCCCAATTACTTGAGAAAGTATTACATTATTTGCTTCATCTGTACCATTATCAAGCACAACTGAATCTTTAGCATTAATTGTGATGTTTCCTACATTGCCTTTGCCATCAATTACTGCACTAAAGATAGCTCCACGTTCAATCAAAATATTATTAGCATTAATAAAAACTTCACCAGAATTTCCTTGCGAAAAATTGGCAGATGTAATTTTGCCTTCGTTGTTAATTTCTAAGAAGTTAGTATTGATAAATATTGCTCCTGCGTTACCTTGAGCATTGCTTTTGTTTTTCTCATTATCTCTTTTTTTAGGTGTTAACCCGACATGATTATTAATTTCTGTGTCTAATCCTATATCGTCATTACTGCCAAGTATTTTGACCGCATCAGTGGCATTAATGGTAATATCTCCTGCTTGTGCAGTTGGTGAACCACTATTTTCAGCAATACCTGCAAGTAGTTGACTTTTCTCTGATAAAGTTAAGTTACGAGCATTAATATTAATAAATCCGCCACCACCACCAGCAACATTAACGAAAGACCCGTTAGTTAAATTAATATCTGCCCTTGCTACATCATCAGGAAAAATTAAACTACCTTCATTACTAATACCTATTTCTCCTGCTTGAGATAAACCCCCTAACTCAACTCTACCTCCTGGTGCAGTGATTTTTCCTCCTGCAAAATTAAGATTGCCACCAACTAAAGTAATGTTTTTTCCTGTGTCTACCTGCAACCCAACACCATTAGCTGTAGATTGATTGGTGATTGGTTGAGGATTATCCCGAAAATTTAAACCAATTGGCGCATTAATCGTTAAAATCGGCTGTGTTTGGGTATCCGTCGCACTAAACTCCACCCCATCGGGAAATAAAATACTATCAGCAGTAGAACCATAAAAAGAACCACCAATATCTAAAGAAGCACCTTCACCAAAAACAATTCCCGCAGGATTGATTAAAAATAAATTGGCACTACCGTTTGCTTTTAGTAAACCATTGATGTTAGAAATATTACCCCCTGTAACGCGATTGAGAATATTAACTACATCGGATGCATTGTTAAAAAAAGCTTCTGATCCTGTTGGGATAGAAAAGTCTTTGAAACTATGAAATAAATTTCCACCGCTAGAAGTACCACCAGTAATTTCAACTCCTGTTGCAGTAGGATTAACTTCTGTCGGTGTGGATAGTGTGCCATCTGAACTAATAGATTGTGCTGTGACGGGATGAGCAACTAAGGAACAACAAGTGTAAAAACCAACTTGAAAGAAGGGAAAGAAGGCTTTATCTCTCATTTTTAATATTTATTTTGTCTGACTTATAAATTATTTAATAATACCAATTTCCTCAATTTTAATTGTGTTTATCAAAAAAAAGTTGATAATTTGTTGCAAAATTCTTAAGATTAAACTTTTTTTCTGTAAAAGAAAAATAATATTTGTTTCTAATACAATTGCACTAAAAAAGATTTATTTTGGAGTAATTTCTGCTTTTTGTTTAATTCAATGTATTAATAAAATAGTAGAGTAACTACGGATTTTATCTATTATTACTTTGCACCCCATTTCTTCTAAATCTTCAACTCAAGCAAAAGAGCTTTTTAAATCTCCTTTTAGCAATAGTTCTTCTCTAAAACAAGATTGAGGTAGCGAAAACTAACTAACAAATTTCTCTAATCGCTTTAATCCTTCTTGAATGGTTTTTAAATCGGTTGCATAGGAAAGACGAATACAATTATCTGCACCAAAAGCAATCCCAGGAATAGCTGCTACTTGTTGTTCCTCAAGTAAGGCATTACAAAATTCTAAAGAAGTCATCCCTGTTTTTCTAATATCAATAAATAAATAAAATGCACCGTAGGGTTTAGGACAACTTAATTTGGAAATGCTACTAATTGCTTCATACATTACTTTTCTTCTTACAGTAAAAGCTTCAAGCATTTCTTGAACACAAGCTTGAGAATGATTTAAAGCTGCGATCGCTCCGTATTGAGCAAAGGTGCAAACATTAGAAGTACTATGACCTTGTATTTTGATTGTAGCGTCAATTAATTCTACGGGTGCAGCAGCGTAACCTAATCGCCAACCAGTCATTGAATAGCTTTTCGCAAAACCATTACTAGTAATTGTTCTTTCAAATACTTCAGGTGCGATCGAACCAATGCTGAGGTGTTCGACACCATCGTAGAGAATTTTTTCGTAAATTTCATCAGAAATAACTAATAAGTCGCGATCAACAATGATTTCTGCTATGGTACGAATTTCTTCGGGAGTATAAACTGTTCCTGTGGGGTTAGAAGGAGAATTGAGGATAAATATTTTAGTTTTGGGCGTAATTGCTGCTTTTAATTGTTCGGGAGTGATTTTATAGGCGTTTTCAGCTAAAGTCTCCACAATTACTGGTGTTCCTCCTGCGAGTTTCACCATTTCTGGATAACTCAACCAATAGGGTGCAGGAATAATAACTTCATCCCCATGCTCAATTAATGCCAAGATGGTATTAAATAAAGAATGTTTTCCGCCATTGGTCACAATAATATTTGCTGGCTGATAATTGATATTGTTATCAATCTGTAACTTAAGAGCGATCGCGTTTCGTAATTCTGGTTCACCTGCTGCTGCACCGTAGCGAGTTTTGCCTGCATCTAAAGCTTGTTTGGCAGCCTCACAAATATGTGCTGGAGTTGGAAAATCTGGTTCACCAGCACTGAAACTACAGACATCAATGCCTTCTGCTTTCATCGCTTTGGCTTTAGCTGCGATCGCTAGTGTTAAGGAAGGGGTTACTTGACTTACTCTTGCTGCTAATTTCATCTTCAATCAAATTTAAGATTTTTCTAACTACACGCCCGACTGCCCAAAGTATAGTTTCTCAAAGTCTAATCGAATTTAAATAATTCATAGTATTTTTCTTCACAATTTCTAGATTAGATGTCTAAAATTTATTAATTGGTGATGGTTAATGGTTGGTCGCTACGCGCACCTTCGGTAAGGTTGATTGTTAATCCCTGATAATTAGTAATTAGTAATTAATAACTGATCACTGGTCACTGATAAGCGATCATTGATAGTATGCTAGGCGAAACAAGAATTATTATTTGATTTGAATCGTAGTGGCAAAAGTTGTTGTCGAAAACGTTTACAAAAGCTACTCTCGTCGTGAAGGAGAAGAAAATTTTACTCCTGTGGCGACAGAATCACTGGTTGCTTCTTCCTCTCAATTAAGTTCTACTCAAACTAAGTCTTCTAGCAAAAGTTCTCCTCAAGTAAATGTGTTGCGGAATATTAATTTTACCGTCGACGATGGGGAGTTTATGGTTTTGGTTGGTCCTTCTGGTTGCGGGAAAAGTACCCTATTACGGATTATCGCAGGTTTAGAAGAGTTAACTGCAGGTAATATTTGGATCGGGAAAAGTTTGGTTAACGATCTGCCACCTAAAGCTAGAGATATCGCGATGGTGTTTCAAAATTACGCTCTTTATCCCCATCTCAAAGTTTATGATAATATCGCCTTTGGTTTGCGACGGACTTCTTCTCAGAAAGGGAGAACAGGAGAAGGGGGGCAGAAAAACAATAGTAAGATGATCTCTAAATGGTTAGAGAAATTATTAGTTAGTGCAACTCGTTCTTTACCAAGAAATTTCCGTTATCTTTCAGCTACAGAAAAAGAAATTGATCGACAAATTAAATCTGTGGCAAGTTTATTACAAATAGAAACTTTACTTCATCGCTTACCAAAAGAACTATCGGGTGGACAAAAACAAAGGGTAGCATTAGGAAGAGCGATCGCTCGTAATCCCCAAGTGTTCCTGATGGACGAACCTTTATCCAATTTAGACGCTAAATTAAGAGCAGATACCCGCGCTCAAATCGTGAAATTACAAAGACAATTAGGCACAACTACTATTTACGTTACTCACGATCAAACCGAAGCTATGACCATGGGCGATCGCATTGCAGTAATGAATCAGGGTAAAATTCAACAAATTGCCCCACCTTTAGAAATTTATCATCAACCTGCTAATCGCTTTGTCGCAGAATTTATTGGTTCACCACCGATGAATTTTCTGCCAGTAGAATGGGTTGCACCTTTAACTTTAAAACATCCGCAATTTTCTCTTACTTTACCTCCTCATTGGAGTCAACCTCTCCAAGCTTATCAAGGTAGATCTTTATTATTAGGGGTTCGTCCTCAACATTTTTACCTTAGTGATGCGAGTCAAGAAAATTTTAGGGCGATCATAGATTTAGTTGAAGCTTTGGGCAATGAAACCTATATTTCGGTTCATTTAGCAGAAGATATTAACTGTAACTTACAAATCAGAATTCCTACAGAACAATTTGTTTGTACAGGTAAATCTATCAATGTATCGATTGACGTAAATAAAATCCATCTTTTTGTAGGGGATAGTGGAGAGTCAATTTTGTTAAATAGTTAATCGTAATTACACACTTAATCAAATTGTTGTCACTCACAACTAAAATTCCAAGACAAAATTTAGCCGTCTTTCAACTGTGTAATTCTCACACAATAAATTACTGAAGTTAGCAGAGTAATAAGGAATAATAATGACAATTAAAACCCCAGATTGGGTCAAAAATGCCGTTTTTTACCAAATTTTCCCCGACCGATTTGCGATCGGTTCTCAAACTCCTAAAGGACATTGGCAAGCATCGAGTTTAGAAGGTTGGGATGCTACTCCGACACTTCAAGGTTATAAAGGTGGGAATTTATGGGGAGTAATTGAAAAACTTGATTATCTTAAAGATTTGGGAATTACAGCAATTTACTTTACTCCTATTTTTCAATCTGCCTCCAATCATCGCTACCACACTCACGATTATTACCAAATCGATCCGATGTTGGGCGGTAATGTCGCTTTTCAAGCGTTAATTGAGGCTGCTCATCAAAAAGATATTAAAGTAATTTTAGATGGAGTTTTTAACCATGCTAGTCGTGGCTTTTTCTTTTTTAATGATATTCTCGAAAACGGCCCTTATTCTCCTTGGTTAGATTGGTTTAAAATTCATGGTTGGCCTTTATCTGCTTATGATGGTAGTAAACCTGCTAATTATGAAGGATGGTTGGATAATCGCGCGTTACCTGTATTTAACCACGATAATGAGCAAGCCAGAGAATATATTATGCAGGTAGGGGAATATTGGATTCATCAAGGAATCGATGGTTGGCGATTAGATGTTCCCGAGGAAATTAAAACTCCTGGTTTTTGGCAAGAATTTCGGACTCGGATCAAAGCAATTAACCCCGAAGCTTATATTGTTGGTGAAATTTGGTTTGATGCTAGTGAGTGGTTGGATGGAACGCAATTTGATGGGGTAATGAACTATATGTTTGCTGTACCAACCATTGCTTTTGTTGCAGGCGATCGCTTTAGAAGAGAATGTTCTCAGTTTCATTATCACCCTTATCCAGGTATTTCTGCCGAAGAATATGCGAGCAAAATTAAAAATTTACTTCATTTATATCCTTGGGAAATTCAATTAACTCAACTCAATTTATTAGATAGTCACGATACTGCTAGATTAATTACCTCTTTGGGAGGTGACCAAAAAAGTGTTGAATTAGCAACTATTCTTTTATTTACTTTTCCTGGTGCGCCTAGTATTTTTTATGGAGATGAAGTAGGTTTGATTGGAGCGAAAGATCCTGATAGTCGTCGTGGTTTTCCTCGACAAGAAAAGTGGGATTTAGAAGTATTAAATTATCATCGTAAATTAATTTCTCTTCGCAATCAATATCCTGCTTTACGGACTGGCAATTATCAGATTTTATCTGCCGAAGATTCAGTTTATGTCTTTGCTCGCTCCTTAGAACAAGAAACAATTATTGTGGCAATTAATACTGATTCTGATGCTCAGCGAGTTAATTTTTCTACCTCTGGTTTGCAGTCAACTCCCAGTCATTTACTTTATGGAGATGCTCAAATTAGTTGGCAATCAGTTGAAGAACAAAATTATCTCGAATTAACTATTCCTCCCCAGAGTGGCTTAATTATTGGATAAATTTGCTTCAAGGGGAGATACTCTAAAATTAGAATCGCTGGATTTGATTGAAATTTTGGACAGAGTTGAAAAATATGATTTTTGAGCCAAGGTGGGCAAATTATTTAACCTGAAACGCTTTTTTCTTTGATTTTTGCTCACCCTATTTTTTAACGCATTTCTCACGCTCTATGAAGTACATCCGTTCGATACGGATTGAGCGTTGATAGTAGATTGGTAATTAGTAATTAGTAACTGATAACTGGTGTACCTTACCAATATGAGAAACCCTATAATTTTGGTCAAATATTAAATCGGATTATGACTAAAGACTGATATTTTTCCAGCGTTGACATTGCTAGATTGAATTTAGATAAACAGCTAAACTGTCTAAAATCCTGAGCCGATTAGAAACAGATTTAGCAACTATGTAACAAATTTATTTTCTGCAAATGAATAACCATTCAGAAGAAACAAACAACCAACAATCAGAACCAACCACATCTAATGAAATAAACACTCCTATTGAAGCCAGTCAACGTAGAACAGGACAAGGAACAAATACGGATGTTAGAGAAGGAGCAGCACCTGAAGCTCCAGGATCAGCTAATCCTCAAGTTGAAGGCGACCCAAATCAAGGTACGGAAGCTCGTTAATACCTTATCTAAATTAGTTATAATCTATTTAGAAGAAATGCTAAAAGTATTTAATTGTTTAAATCTTTTTGCCTGTTCCTGCATCCGTTCGTAAAGGCGATCGCAAACTAACTCGCATAACTCAAAAATCATGGGGTCTTTAATTTCATAGTAGACACTCACTCCTTGAGGTTGACGAGACAGGATTTCTGCTTCGGTCAACATTTTTAAATGTTTTGATAAATTTGCCTGTCCTAAACCCGTTGCTTCACCGATTTCACTGACATTCATTGGTCCGGCTCTCAAGCAACTTAATATTTGTAACCTACTCACTTCTGAAAGCACTTTAAAATAATCAGCAACTGGAGCAAGAAATTCTGGAGGCTTTGAGGTGTTTTCACGAGTAGGATTAGTGGACATGGACAGATGAAGTTAACTATATAATTTATATAACTATATAGTATGTTAACAAAAAATCAAATTTTTCTTGTTCAAGTCAGACTCAATCCAATAATTTTGAGTTCGACACGGTTAGAGCGATCGCAAATACCAAAGAATTTAGAGAGAAGAACTTTTGCCCCACACTAGCAACAGCTAGCTAAACCAAGAGTTTCAAGAATTTCTGGGCAAACAGCCAAAATCTCTGTTACTAAGAATCATAAACGCTGCCATTTTTGTGAGTAAAAATCCAAACACCATCTTGATCTTTTGCCATCAGATCCTCATCAGGATAATCAACTGTATCTTCTGGCGTTCTATCTCCAATCTCTATATAAACTACATTTGCATTAGAACGATTTAGCAAATGATGTCCATCAGCTTCTCCTGCTGGAAATCCTGCTGCCATTCCCGCTGGTAAAATTTGTTCGCCAGCATTAGTAACTAAAGTAGCTTCACCAAACAAAATATAAATAAATTCATCTTGTTTAGTATGCCAATGCCTTAGCGCAGAACGACTTCCTGGTTCAAGTGTTACTAAGTTAACTCCAAAATTTTTTAACCCTGCGAAATTTCCGAGTTTTTTCTTAATTCTTCCTGAGATATAAGTTTGAAATTGTTGGGGATAATTAGAACTTCTCTGACCTGATATCTTTTGCGGATCGATAATCATGTTATACTCTTGCTTTGTTCTATTTGCTCCTATTTAACCAATTAAAAAGCTGAGAAACAGTTAATTTTAATTAATTGCATCTAAGGCAGACAAAGCTTTCAACAAAATACTGTTCTTGAAAACTCACCGAAAGTGTCAAAAGGATGCCCCCACAGATGATGACAAATGAGGCGTTCAATAGTAATTAAATGGACTTGATCTAAGAGAGCAAATTTGATTCGCCCCACAGTCCCCCGATTTATGAATTGTTCCTACAATAGATTTGTTGTTCTCGGTTAATAAAAACTTCAGCTAATACTTGATAAGCTTCTGTCCAAGCGGTCATTACTTCTTTCGTGGCAGCATCTCCCAAAACATCTTTGATTGCCTGTAATAAACTTTCTCCAACAATGGCATATTGTTCTGGTTGAACATAAGTTGCCACATGACGATGGGCAATTTTTTCTACCATTGATTGCAACGCTGACAAATTATCAATCTGAGTAGCATAACTATAAACCGCAGTAGCAAGTTTGGCAGGTTGAGAACCATTAGCTTGGGCAGACATATCAAATTGTTCTTTCACTTCTGGATGGTTGCGGAACATAATTTCATACATCTTCTTCGTGATTTTTTCGCCATGCTGTTTGAGGAGAGGTGCTGTAGATTTAACAATGTCAATTGTTTTTTGACTAACTTGATTTTTGGGGTGTGGATGTTCGGAAAGAGTCAGTAAAAAAGCAAGATTTTCTTTAGCTTGTAAAGCATGAGGTGCATTGGCAGGCATAAAAACAAATACACCTGAGTTCAAAGCAATTTCTTCATTGTTTAAAGTTAAAATTCCTTGTCCTTCAATTACTGTAACTACTGCATTCCTAGTTGAAGTATGTTCGTCGATTTCTGTACCTTTAGCTAAACAGAAAAGAGTGTATTGACAGTTATTATCTTTGAGTAAAACTTTACTGAGAATACCTTGTTTGGGATATTCAATCAAATCTTTTAAAGTAGCAGTAAATGAATTGTTTACTGAAGCTAATCCATTACTCATATTTTTTCTCCTATAAATCTTGGTTATTTTGCTCTCGGTATTACCCTCAATTTGTCATTCCGAGTGAAGCGAGGAATCTAGCAAGCTGCAATAAAAGGTTTCCTATTTCCTAGAGATTCTTCCTTACGTCAGAATGACATTGCTAAAAAACGCCCTACATTTTTACTGTTGACATAAAAACGATGTAACCTAAATCCCGTTGATGTTTTTGAAAACTGCGACGCATCTGCCAAACTCTCTGACGTAAAGGTGCATTAGTCAAAATCTTCCAGCAAATTTTTAATGTGCCGAAAATTCCTTCATCTCGAATCATTTGCCCTAAATTTAACAGTCCCATTGCACCTGTCTGCTGTTGTTGTACAGTTAAACCAGCAGTAGCACAAACAGACTGCCATTCTTCTACAGTTAACGGCTGAGAATTAACCCGAATTGCTTGAGATAGAGTTTGATAAACTGCTGACTTGTTACCTTTAACCAAAAGTTCATGAGATAAGA